>CAZPCU010000007.1:0-10346 GCA_964585075.1 uncultured Rhodobacterales bacterium | reverse complement strand
GCAGCACGACGAGCGCTCCGCCTGCCGCGAAGCTGTCCAGAAGCGTCACGTCCGCGCCCTCGACGAGCTGGAGCTGCTCGAAGCCCGTCACGTTCACGCTGTCGAGGCCGCTGACCGTTCCAGAGCCGAGGATCACCAGGCGGTCCACGCCCGCGCCGCCGTCGAGATTGTCGGAGAGGGTCAGCTCTTCGGCGTCGATGAGCACGGCATCGCCGGCCGCGCCGCCGAGGAAGGTGCCGGCGGCGGAGCCGAAGCTCGCCACGACGCGCGCGGCGGAGAGTCCGCTCGCATCGAGCTGCTGCAGACCCGACTCGGCCGCATAGCGGATCTGGCCCGACGAGGTCATCGAGTCGACGAGCGTCACGTTCGAGGGGTCCGTTCCAACACGCACCTGCTCGACATTGGAGAAGGCCGACATGGCCGCGGCCGAAACGGTTCCGCCGCCGACGAGGCGGACGACGTCGAGCCCCGCGCCGCCGTCGAGATCGTCGCTGGCGTCCAGATCGCCGGAAGCCGGATCCACGAAGAAGAAGTCCTGTCCGGCCCCGCCGATCACCTGGTCGGTGCCGCCGCCGAGACGGTAGAGGACCTGGTCACTCGTGACCGCGCTGGCGTCCACCACATCGTCGCCGGGGCCCTCGGCCAGAACGCTGATCTGCCCCGTGTCGCCGAGCCCGTCCACCAGTTCGAGCGACACGCCGCCGACGAGTTCGAATTCGTCGATGCCGCTGACATTCGCCAGATCCGTCGCCGAGAGAAGCGTGCCGCTCTCGATCTGGAACCGGTCGCGGCCCGCGCCGCCGGAAACCGTGTCGCCCGAGGTGATGTCGCCGTCGGAGATCCGGAAGACTTCCTGCAGGGCGCCGCCGGCGTAGCTGTCGTCGCCCAGTCCGAGATCGACCCTGAGCTGCACGGACAGCGCGGACAGGCCGCCGGCGTCGATCGTGTCGTTCTCGTCGCTTGCGACGAGGCTGAAGCTTCCGGTGTCCGAGGACGCCACGAGGCCGTCGGCGAGGGTCAGGTCGGTCCCGAAATCCAGGAGAAGCCGTTCGAACCCCGTGACGTTCGCGAAGTCGCCGGCCGCCAGCACGCCCCCGTCGGTGAAGCGCAGCCGGTCGACGTCGCCAGGGTCGGACGATCCCGTGAGCACATCCGCCGAGGAGAGGTCGGCGATGGAGCCGAAGACGACGTTCACCTCCCCCGCAACGCCGGTGAAAGTGTCATTGCCAGACGTCAGTTGGAAAGTCGCCATGCTCGATGCCCCTGATCTGATCGCGCGCCGCGTCGAAAGCGCGGCCCTGCGTGGCCTGTATCGCGACGGTTTCCGGGTGGCGGCTGCAGGGTGTTGTTCACCCTCATCGTTCACGCCGCCACGCCTTTGCAGACGTACCAGCGATCCGCCGCCCCTCGTACCGCAAGAACCGTCAAGTCGCTGCCGCGGATATGCGGCGCTCGAAAGTTACCAATTGTTAACTTTCGCTCAAAATCGCTTTTGGTTGTATATTTCGAATCTACTCTCTTTTTGCGACAACACTTCTTCTATTCAGGAACTTGACCCGCAAGGCGCGTTGCGAAAAAACCTCTCTTTGCGAGCAACTTACCATGGAAAGAAAACCTGAGATTGCAGCACATGCGGGTGCGCAACTCAGGGCAGGAATCACTGGCGCGGTTCGGATGACGCGTGTCGCGGCCCGGGTGGCGGCGGCAGATCTGCGCGAGCCGCCGCGCGTTCAGCCGCGCCCGGCCCTCCGCCGCGCATCGCCCGGCCCTCGGGATCGCAGGGCGAGGGCGGGATCACGCGGGCGGCGCGCTCCGCGCCCACGACGGGGAAGGCGTTCGACGGCTTGAGGGAGGGCCGTTCCTCGAAATCCTCAGAGGGCGCGAAGGAGAGCGGCACCTCGAGATCCCAGCTCACCCCCCATCGGGCGCTCGCCGCCGTCATCGCGTCATGCGCGGGCGCCATCTTCAGCCGCCGGCCCGCGGGCAGCTGCTCGCCGGGGTAGATGACGACGAAGCGGTGACTGCATAATTGCCTCTTCTTTTCGGGGATATAGCGCCTGTTCTTCGCGTAATCGCCATAGCGCGACACGTCCATCGGCCAGTGCTCGTGGTCGATCTCGTAGCTGCCGAGCAGCACGCCCTTCCGCTCCTGCCGGAGATAGGTGAAGCCCTGGAGATCGACGGTCATGGGCAGCTCGAAGTCCAGCGCCTCGAGCGCGGGGATGGTGTCGGAGACCAGGTAGCGGTGCTTGAGCGGGCAGAGCGGCAGCCCGACGCTGGCCATGCGGCCGACCTGCCTGGCCCGGAGCCCGGCCGCGTTGACGACGTGCTCGCAGGAGATGGTGCCCTTGTCGGTCACGACGCGCCAGCCCTCGGCCGTCTGCTCCAGCGCCTCCACCTTCCTGTGCTCGAAATACGACGCGCCGCGCTTGCGCGCGGCGATGGCGTAGGCGTGCACGGTGCCGGTGGTGTCCACGTAGCTCTCGCGGTCGGCCCACATGCCGCCCGGCAGCCGCCCGGTGGACGATACCGGGTTGAGCTCACCCGCCTCCCCGGGCGTGACGCGCCGGCAGTCCTCGATCCCGATGGACTGGAAGACGCGGTAATTGGCCTGACGCCACTCCCAGCGGTCGGGGGTGCCCGCCATGGTGAGCCCGCCGGTCATGTGCAGGCCGATGCTGTGGCCGCTCTCCTCCTCGGTCTCCGAGAGAAGGTCGATCGTGCAGGCCTGGAGCGCCGCCACCTTCGGGTCGGCGTTGAGCGCGTGGATCCCGCCCGCCGCGTGCCAGCTCGACCCGGCGGTGAGGACCGAGCGCTCCAGCATGCAGACATCCGTCCAGCCGGGCCTCGCAAGGTGCTAGAGCACCGACGCGCCGACGACCCCGCCACCGATCACCACGACCCGATAATGCGACTTCATCTCCGCCTCCCGAAGCCCGCTTGACCAAGGGGTAGCGAGCGCCCGCCCGAGGCGCCTGGACAAACCTGTCCATTGCGGCGCGCGGACGGGCGCCCCCCGCCGCGGCGGCGTGCCGCCTCAGACGAAGTCGCGGTCGATGGAGAGGTTCCAGCTCCGCGCGAAGACGCGCTCGCCGTTCTCGAAGGCGTCGAGGTCGGCGGAGATGCGGAAACTGGTCTGCGTGCAGGTGAGCACGGTGCGCCCCTCCGTGCGGACCGACCAGTCCCCGCGGGAGAGCCCGCGGACATGGCGCGTCTCGCCGCGCGGCGACAGGAAGTCGTCGTTGTGGAAGGAATACCACTCGTAGGCGCGCTTCTCGACGAGGAGGTCCGGCTCCTCCAGGTGCTGGATGCCGTCGTCGTTGATGACCTCGAGCGTCGAGTGGTCCTCGGCGAGGTCGGTGTGCACGATCCAGTTGTGGTGGCCCGTCTCGACGATCCGCACCGGCGTGGGCTCCGCGCCCTCGGGCGGCGCGAATTCCCGAAGCGCCGCGTCCTCGCTTCGGGGCGAGCGCACGGGGATCTCGATCGCGCTCGCGCCCGTGTGGATGGTCAGGCAGGCGGGCTCGGGCGAGGGCCAGGCGAGCGGCCAGTAGGAGGTGGAGACCGAGAGCCGGAGCCGGTGGCCCGCCGGGACGCTCTGGGCGATGTCGTTCATCTTCACCCGCACCCGGTAGCGCCGCCCCGGCTCCAGCGGCTCGGGGTGCTGGCTCGAGTCCCGGTGGGTCAGGTTCAGCATGCCGTAGCTCACCCGGGTCGCCTTGCCGTCCGGCATCACGTCCGAGAGGCGCACCGCCACCATCGCCAGCGGCTTGTTGGAGGCGAGCTCCAGCTCGACGCAGACCATCCCGAGCAGCTCGAGCGGCGCCTCGAGGGGCGCGCTCTCGAAGACGAGGGCGCCGCCGTCCTCCAGGCGCTGGTCGTGGGCGAGATCGGGCCCGGCGGAGTAGGAACACCACTTCCCGGCGAAAAGCCCCACCGTCAGCGGCGACTGAAGCGGAAGCGCGGCATCGGGGCCGCTCTCGCCCTCGGGAAGGATGGCGCCCGGGGCGAGCCCGTGGCGGCGCGTCACGACGTTCGCCGAGGGCCAGGAGGGCTCCGCCACCCAGCGCCCGGGCCGGTGATGGTAGCTCGCGCTCGGGGGCACGCTCTCCTGCATCCAGACCCGGAGCATCGGGTCTTCCTCGACGCCCCTGTCCTGCCCCTTCAGCCAGTGATCCCACCAGCGCAGCGCCTCCTGCACGAATCCGATCGCCGGGCCCGGCACGCCGAGATGGGGATACTTGTGGCTCCACGGCCCCACGAGGCCCCGGCGCGGCACGGAGAGGTGCGAGAGCAGGCGGAAGACGGCGTTGGAATAGCCGTCCGCCCAGCCGCTCACCGCCATGACGGGGCACCGGACGGCGCCGAAATCCTCGCAGATGGACCCGTGCCGCCAGTAGCCGTCCCGGCGCTGGTGGCGCAGCCAGGTTTCGAGCCAGAGGCCGCTTCCGTCCAGCCGCTCGTGCCACATCTCGCGCCAGCGTTCGCCCACGACCTCGGGATCCGGCGGCAGCGAGTTGTAGGCGAGCATCACCGAGGACCAGGAGAGATTGTCCCCCAGGAGGCAGCCGCCCATGTGGTGGATGTCGTCGGCGTAGCGGTCGTCGGTCGAGCAGAGGCTGATCACCGCGCCGAGCGCGGGCGGCTGCTTCGCCGCGATCTGGAGCCCGTTGAAGCCGCCCCAGGAAATGCCGATCATGCCGACCTTGCCGCTGCACCAGGGCTGCGCGGCGAGCCAGGCGATCACGTCGCAGCCGTCCTCGAGCTCCTGTTCGAGATACTCGTCGCGGAGCACCCCGTCGGAATCGCCGCTGCCGCGCAGATCGACGCGCACGCAGGCGTAGCCGTGCCCGGCCACGTAAGGGTGCATGTAGGAATCGCGCAGCCGCGTCAGGTCGCGCCGGCGGTAGGGGATGTATTCGAGGATGGCGGGCACGGGATCGTCCTCGGCGCCCTCGGGCAGCCAGATCCGCGCGGCGAGGCGGGCCCCGTCGCGCATCGGGATCCAGACCGTCTCGTGGCTCCGCACCTCGCGGGGAAAGTCCTGCCGGACAGCCAGTTCGCTCATCTTCCTCACTCCTCCGGCCGGGCGATGCGAATGTCCATCGCCTCGAGCAGCCCCTCGTAGTTCGCGTGCAGCGTCGCGCGGTCCTCCGCCCCCATGAAGATGGCGGCGAGCTCGTGGCTGTACTGGTCGTGGTGGCTCACCTCGCCGAGGCGCATCCCCTCGCGGACATGCAGCTGGATACGCGTTCCGGGAAAGCGCGCCTCGAGTCGCTCGACCTCCTCCTCGTCGGGGGCACGCGTCACGACGTCCTCGTCCGACCGGCCGTAGACGCGGGGCATGAACTTCGCCGCGACAGCGTACTTGCCGCGCCGCGCGGGATAGTCGGGCCTTCGCCCCAGCGCCACGTCGATCATGACCTCCTTGTGGGGCACGCCCTCCACCATGTCGAAGATCGGGCTGTGGGATTTCGAGATCCGCGCGTTGATCTCGAGGAGCGAGAGGCTGTCCTCCTCCTCGTGGTAGAAATACTCGATGTTGAACGGCGTGTCGTCGAGCCCGAGGCGGCCGACGAGCTTCGCCGCGGACTCGCGGATGCGCGCCTTCACGGGCTCCGGCAGGGCCGAGGGATACTCGTAGCGCTCGAGGCTCGAACTGTTCGGCCTGCGGGCGGAATCGACGATGCCGTAGCCTTCCACGTCACCCTCGAACACGTAGCCCTCCAGCGTGCACTGCGCGCCCCTGGAGATGATCCCCTCGGCGATGCACTGCGCCGCGCCCGCCTCGGCGATGTCGGACGGCAGATCGGCATATCCCATGATCACCTCGAGCGGCTCGGCGAAGCGGTGGATTCCCGCGCGCGTCTTCCCGAGCGCGTGGGCGAAATCCTCGCGGCTTTCGACCCTGAACCCGAGCAGCGAGGAATGCGCGACGACCGGCTTCAGCCAGAACGGGTAGTCGAGGGGGGGCTCGTCCGGGTCGGCCGCGAAGGGATCGACCAGCGCGAAGGGCGGCACCTCGTCGGGCACGACCTCTGCCTGCACGCGCCGGCTCCAGTACTTGTACTGGCAGCGCAGCACGCTCTCGAGGCTCGGACCGCGCAGCCCGAACTCCCGCCGGAGGATCGGCACCATGGCGATCGAGGGGAAGTCCCAGTAGCCCACGATCGCGTCAACCGGCCCGTCGAAGTCGCGCAGGATCGCGCGCGCCTTTTCGAGAAGCGCCTCCATGTCGAAGCTCTTCGCATGGGTGATCTCGTCGAAGTCGAGCAGCGCGTGGAACGCGTAGTTCTCCGCGTTGCGGACGTTGCGCAGCAGGCGCAGGTTGAACGGGTCCAGCCCGACGACGAAGACGTTCTGCTTCCGAGTGCCGCTCATGTCGCCCCCCGTGCAGATCTCAGAGAACGGAAGGTTTCACAATGCGGCCGTCGGGTCAAACGGCAGCCGCGCACCTGCACTATGCCCCCGCGCCGAACCGCGCGGGCGCGAGCGCGGCGAGGAGCGCCGGGTCGGGGGCCGCGCCGCCGCCCGTCACGAGATGGCGGGCGATGGCGGCGAGGGCGGGCGCGGTCTGCACCCCGTAACCGCCCTGCCCCGCGAGCCAGAAGAATGCCTGCGCGTCCGCGGCGAAGCCCGCCGCCGGCGTGCGGTCGGGCAGGAAGCTGCGCAGCCCGGCCCAGCTCCGCTCCACCCGCTCCACCGCCTGCGTCACCGACTGCTCGTAGCGCCAGAGCCCCTCGGCCAGCACCATGTCCTCGGGCCAGGCGTCGTGCGGGTCCACCGGGTCCTCCTCCGCGGGCGAGACCATGAGCCGGCCGGCATCGGGCTTGGCATACCAGGTCTCGGTGGCCGAGCCGAAGAGCGGCCAGCGCGACGGATCGTGGCCGCCGGGCGGCGGCAGGATCGCCGCCGAGCGCCGGTGCGGCACGAGGCCCAAGGGCGCCACGCCCGCCAGCCGCGCCACCTCGTCCGCCCAGGCCCCGGCGGCGTTGACGATCACCGCCGCCCGCTCCGCGCCCTGCGGCGTCTCCACCCGCCACGCGCCGCCCTCCCGCGCGATGGCCGTCACCGGCGCGCCCGTCACGATCCGCCCGCCCCGCGCCCGCAGCAGACGGGCATAACCCTGGAGCGCGCGGTCCACGTCGATGTCGCGGGCGTCGGGCTCCAGCGCGGCGGCCTCCACCGGGCCGGGATCGAGGATCGGCACGAGCTCCGCCGCCTCCCGCGCGCTCAGCCGCTCGATCCCGTCCGCCTCCGCGCAGTAGTCGGCGAAGGCGTGGGCCTCCCCCGCATAGGCCAGCGTCAGCGCGCCGCGCGCGGACAGGAGCGGCGTGTCCGAGATCTCGGAGGCGTCGGCATAGACCGGCTCGGCGAGCACGTTGAGCGCACGGAGCGTGGCGTTGCCGTAGTTGCGGATGAAGATCGCCGCCGAGCGGCCGGTGGAATGGTAGCCGAGCGCGGGCTCGGCCTCGAGAAGCGTCACCCGCGCCTCCGCGGCGATCGCTGCGGCGGCGCTCACCCCGGCGATGCCGCCGCCGATCACGATGACGTCGGGCGCGCTCATGCCGCGGCGCCGGAGAGCGCGGCGGTCAGGTTCGGCCCGAGGTCGGGCGAGAGATAACCGCCCTCCTGCACGTAGAGTTGCGGGCGCCCGAGCCCGGCGATGGCGGCCGTGATCCGCCCGAAGCCCTCCGTGGTGACGGCGAGGCCCCGGAACGGGTCGTTCACATGGGCGTCGAGCCCGAGCGCCACCACCACGACGTCCGCCCCGAAGGCGTCGATCCGCGCGAGCGCGGTGTCGAGCGCGGCCAGGTAGCCCGCGTCGTCCGTGCCCCGCGGCAGCGCGAGGTTGAGGTTCGCGCCGAGCCCCGCGCCCTCGCCCCGCTCCTGCGGGTAGCCCCAGAAGAACGGGTAGAAGCGTTCGGGATGGGCGTGAATCGACACGGTGAGCACGTCGCCCCGCGCATAGAAGATCCCCTGCGTGCCGTTTCCGTGATGCACGTCCACGTCGAGGATCGCCGGGCGGCGCCCCGCCCGCAGCAGGTGCTCAGCCGCGATGGCGGCGTTGTTGAGAAAACAGAAGCCGCCCGCGAGATCGCGGTAGGCGTGATGGCCGGGCGGGCGCGAGAGCGCATAGGCGGCGCGCGCGCCCCCCAGCACGAGATCGGCCGCCGAAAGCGCCGTCTGCGCCGACCAGTAGGCCGCCTCCCAGGTGTGTTCGGCGATCGGGCAGGCCGTGTCCGCCTGGTGCCAGCCCGCCTGCCCCACCGCGGATTTCGGGTAGCCGTCGGCCCGGCTCGCCGGGTGGATGTTGGGGATGACCTCCTCGCCCGCGCCCTCGATGCGCCGCCAGCGCGGGTAGATGGTGCGCAGGAAATGCAGGTATTCCGGCGAGTGCACCGCGGCGAGCGGCCCCATCCCGTGATCGGCCGGCGGATCGAAGACGCAGCCCGCCGCCTCGGCGGCCGCCTTCAGCCGGGCGATGCGCTCGGGCTGCTCGGGGCTCGGCAGGCGGGTGCCGTTCGCCATGAAGAATTTCGGGTCGTGCCGCCACTGGCGGTCGTCGAACACGGCTTTCATCTTTCTCCCTCCAGCGCCGCGAAACCGGCCTCGCTCAGCATCATGCGGGTCTGCCCCGTCACCGGCGCGAAGCCCAGCCTCTCGTAGAGGGCCCGCGCCGCGCGGCTTTCCTCGTAGACCGCGAGGGTGAGGAAGAGCGCCCCCCACTCGCGGCGCGCATCCGCCGCCGCCGCGGCCAGCAGGCGCCGCCCGAGCCCCCGGCCGCGCGCGTCCTCCGCCACCCAGAGATCGGAGACGTAGAGCCCCGCCCCGCCGGCCACGGTGGAGAAGACCGGCGAGTAGAGCGCGAGGCCCGACGGCGCGTCGCCGGCGATCTGCGCGCGCGCCGCGCCCCGCGAGAGCGCGGCGGCGAGTTCCGCCTCCCCGGCGCGGTGATCGTCGCCCAGATCGGCCGACAGGCGGGCGAGCCCCTCGGAGAGCGCCAGCATGTCGTCGGGCCCTGCGGTTCGGATCGTGCCGGTCATGTCAGATCGCCGTGGCCGCCGCGCCCTTGAGCCCCAGCATCTCGCGCGCCTCGTCGGGGGTGGCGGGCGTGCGGCCGAGCTCTTCCACGATGCGCCGGACCTTGGCCACCTGCCGGGCGTTGCTCTGCGCAAGCTCGCCCGGCCCGATGGTCAGGCTGTCCTCGAGCCCCACGCGCACATGCCCGCCCATGGAGGCCGCCTTGGCGGCGAAGGGCATCTGGTAGCGCCCGGCGGCCAGCACCGAGAAGGCGTAGTCCGACCCGAAGAGCTTGTCGGCGATCCGCTTCATGTGGACGAGGTTCTCGGGGTCCGCCCCGATGCCGCCGAGGACGCCGAAGACGAACTGGATGAAGAAGGGCGGCGCCACGAGCCCGCGATCGGCGAAATGGCGCAGCATGTAGAGATGGCCCACGTCGTAGCACTCGAACTCGAAGCGCGCGCCGCGCTCCTGGCCGAGCGCCGTGAGGATGCGCGCGATGTCCCGGGGCGTGTTCTTGAAGACGAGGTCGTCGGAGCCCTCCAGGAACGGCTTCTCCCAGTCGTGGATCCACTCTTTCACGCGCTCGGCCATGGGATAGAGGGCGAAGTTCATCGTGCCCATGTTGAGCGAACACATCTCGGGGCGCGCCTCGAGCGGCGCGGCGAGCCGCTCTTCGAGGGACATGACCGCGCTGCCCCCGGTGGAGAGGTTCAGCACCGCGTCGGTGGCCGCCGCGATGCGCGGCAGGAAGGCGTGGAAATGCGCGGGATCGGCCGAGGGCCGGCCGGTCTCCGGGTCGCGGGCGTGCAGGTGCAGGATCGCGGCGCCGGCCTCCGCGGCCTCCACCGCCTGCGCCGCGATCTCCTCGGGCGTCACCGGCAGGTAGGGCGACATGGAGGGCGTGTGGATCGACCCCGTGACCGCGCAGGTGATCAGGATGCGGGACATCAGGCCACCGCCCCCATCTCGGCGCTGAACTCCGCGAGCGTCTCTTCGAGAAGCCCCGCGATCTCGTCGATCTGCGCCTCGGTGACGATGAGCGGCGGCGCCACCAGCACGTGGTCGCCCGCGTGGCCGCCGCGGGTCCGGCGCGAATAGACGATGAGGCCGCGCCCGTAGGCGAGTTCCACGAAGCGCCGGAAGGCGGCGCGCCCCGGCGGCAGCGGGTTCATCGACTTCCGGTCGGCCACGAACTCGAAGGCGGTGAGCAGCCCCTTGCCGCGCACGTCGCCCACGATCGGGTAGCGCTGGCGGAGCACCTCCAACCGCTCCATGAGGCGCGCGCCCATGCGCTCGGCGTTCTCCACCTGTTATTATTA
>CAZPCU010000006.1:8771-20130 GCA_964585075.1 uncultured Rhodobacterales bacterium | reverse complement strand
AAAGCCTCCGTCGCCTCGATGCAGGGGCGGTCCATGAACTCGATCGCCACTGGCAGGACACCGGCCTTGATGATGTCCGAGACGCAGGCGCCGGCCACCTCGCTCGACGCGAAGCCCATCAGCACGGGGCGCGCGCCCTCGGGCTTCGGCAGGATGCGGAGCGTCGCCTCGGTGACCACGCCGAGCTGGCCTTCCGACCCGCAGACGAGGCCGAGGAGATCGAGCCCGCCCGCGTCCATGTGCGCGCCGCCCAGTTCCACGACCGTCCCGTCCATCTGAACGAGCGTCACGCCGAGGAGGTTGTTCGTCGTCACGCCGTATTTCAGGCAATGCGCGCCGCCCGAGTTCATGGCGATGTTGCCCGCGATGGCGCAGGCGAGCTGGCTCGAGGGGTCGGGCGCGTAGAAGAACTCGTCCGCCTCCACCGCGCCGGTGACGGAAAGATTGGTCCGGCCCGTCTGCACGCGGATGACGCGGTCCTCGTAGCTGGTCTCCAGCACCTCGGTCATGCGGGAGACGCCGAGGATCACGCTGTCCGCGGTGGGCAGCGCGCCGCCCGCGAGGCTGGTGCCCGAGCCGCGCGGCACGACCGGCACCCCCATGCGGTGGCAGAGCGCCAGAACCGCGCTCACCTCCTCGGTCGAGCCGGGCAGCACCACGGCGAGCGGCGGGCAGCGGTAGGCGGTGAGCGCATCGCACTCGTAGGCGCGAGTCTCCGCCGGCTCGTGGATCACCGCCTCCGGCGGCAGGATACGGGCGAGGCCGGCGACGAGTTCGTCCTTGCGAGCCAGGATCGCGGGATCGGGCGCGGGCATGTCCATGAGCGTCTCCTCCTTCCCAAAGGGGTAGTCTCCCCGCCCGGTCATGGCAAGGCGCGCCGGCCCCGCGGCACCGGCTGCCGCGATCCGCCCTGCGGCGTTTTTCCGCCTGAAGGAGCGTCGGGAAAGCCCGACGCGACGCCGAGGCTGGCCACGGCCGCGCCCCATTCGCTAGGCTCGCGGGACGGACGGCATCGGCGGAGAGGAGACGGGAATGGGCGCGATCCGAATGTTCGTCGCGGGGGCGGCGCTTGCGGCGTCCGCGTCCGGCGGCGCGGCCGATCCCGCGATCATCGAGGAGGCCCGGGCGGAGCGCGACGGCGCGGGCTGGCGCATCTCCGTCACCCTGCGCCACGGCGACACGGGCTGGGACGACTACGCCGACGGCTGGCGCATCATCGGGCCTTCCGGCGAGGTGCTCGCCACGCGGGAGCTTCTCCACCCCCACGTCACCGAGCAGCCCTTCACCCGATCGCTCTCGGGCGTCGCCCTGCCGGCGGGCGTGACGGAGATCCGCATCGAGTCGCGCACGAGCGTCACCGGCTGGAGCGGCGAACTCTTCGTCCTGCCGCTCCCGGCGGAGTGACGCGCGCCTCTACCGCCGCCCCTCGCGGAGCCAGGCGCCCACGATCAGTGCCGAGGCCAGAAGCAGCACCGCCCAGGCGGGAAGCAGGGGCATCTGCCGGACGTCGAGCGTCTCGTAGGCGTCGCGCGGGGTGATGCCGATCCAGCCGCGACCGGCGGCCGGCCGCCCCTCGCGCACGGTGCGGACCGCGGGCAGGCCCTCCTCGAGCCGGAGGATCCCGCCCCGCACCGCGTCGATGGCGGGCTCGAGCGCGGCGCCGCTGGCGATGGTCTGGACGAACTCCCGCGGCGCCGCGGGGCCGAGGCCGATCACCGCGGACTGCTCGCCCTGCTCGAGCCGGTAGAGCCCGATCTCCGGGCCTTCGTAGAGCGCCTCGAACCGGCCCGGAGACACCTCCTCGAGCTCCACCGTCTCCTCGTCGCCCGACGGCATCGTGATGGTGACCGCGCCCACCTCCTCGCCCAGCGTGCGCCGGACGATCCGCATGCGCTGGCCCGTGGCCTCGGCGGTGAGCGCCTCCTCCTCGAGTTCGGGCTCCCTCATCATCCAGTGCGCGAGGCGGCGCAGCAGTTCGAGCTGCGGCCCGCCCCCTTCGTAGCCCCGGCTCCAGAGCCAGGCCTGATCCGAGGCGAGGAGCGCGATGCGGCCCTCGCCCACCCTGTCGAGGACGAGGAGCGGCTGCTCGCCCGTGCCCCGCATCACGACGTCGCCCGAGGCGGGCGTCACCTCCACCTGGCGCAGCCACCGGCCCCAGCCCTCCGGATCGGGCAGCCCCTTCGTGACAGGGTGGCGGTCGCCCAGGTCGGTTACGCCGGGGCGGTAGATCTCTTCGACCACGCGCGCGGTGGGCGCGGCGGGGATCACCTCGGAAAGCGGGGAACGATAGAGGCTGTCCGCGCTCGCGTAGTCCGGGCCGGCGGCGACAAGCACGGCGCCGCCCTCGCGGACGTAGTTCGCCACGTTGTCCAGGTAGATCGAGGGCAGGATGCCGCGCCGCTTGTAGCGATCGAAGATGATGAGGTCGAAATCGTCCACCTTCTCGAGGAAGAGCTCGCGCGTCGGGAAGGCGATGAGCGACAGTTCCGAGACGGGCACGCCGTCCTGCTTCTCGGGCGGGCGCAGGATCGTGAAGTGCACCAGGTCCACCGAGGAATCCGACTTCAGCAGGTTGCGCCATGTCCGGGTGCCGGGATGCGGCTGGCCGGAGACGAGCAGAACCCGCAGACGGTCCCGGACGCCGTTGATCTGGACGAGCGCCGCGTTGTTGCGATCCGTCAGTTCGCCCTCCGCCTCGGGCACGGAGAAGCGGATCACGTTGCGCCCGGCATGGGGCAGCGTGATCGGGAGCTCCACGTCACGCCCGATCGGCACTTCGAAGCGCCGGGGCTCCTCCCCGTCCACGGAGATGTCGAGCGGCGCGGAGCGCGCATCCTCGGGCGCCGCGCCCTCGTCCTCCACGCGGAGCGTCAGCGTGATCTCCTCGTCGAGGATCGCGAAGGCGGGCGCGTTGGTGACGACGAGGCGGCGATCCCAGTCCGTTTCCTTGCCTGTCATCAGCAGGTGCATCGGCGCGGGCAGGTCGGGAAGCCGGTCGAGATCGTGCAACCGCCCGTCGGACAGCAGGATCACGCCCGCCACCCGGTCGCGCGGTTCCTCGGCCAGCGCCTCCGAGAGCGCCGTCATCAGAAGCGTGCCCTCGTCGCCCTCCCCGTCGCGTACCGTGACGCGGCGCAGCTCGGTGTTCTCGCGGCCCTCGATCTCTGCGGCGAGATCCTCGGCCGCGGCCTCGGTCGTCGCGGGACGTTCGGCGAGGCGCTGGCTCGCCGTGGCGTCCTCGACCAAGATCACGATGTCGTCGAGCGCCGCGCGCTCCTCCTGCTGCCAGGTGGGCTGCGCGAGCGCGGCGAGGACGACGAGGCCGGCGAGACCGCGCAGCGCCCAGCCCGACAGCCCGCGCCAGAGCGCGAGCGCGGAGGCCGCCGCCACCCCCGCGCCCAGCGCGGCCAGCAGCCAGAGCGGCACGAGAGGGTCGAAGAGCACCGTGCCGGTCATTGTCCGAGCCTGTCCAGAAGCGCAGGCACGTGCACCTGGTCCGACTTGTAGTTGCCGGTGAGCACATGCATCACGAGGTTGACCCCGAAGCGGTGGGCGAGTTCGCGCTGGCGTTCGCCCGAGTAACCGCGCCCCACGGGGTAGAGCGGGTTGCCGCGCTCGTCCATCGCCCAGGCCGCGGCCCAGTCATTTCCGCCGATCACCACGGGCGTCACCCCGTCGTTCAGGTTGCGGAACGGCATCCCCTCGATGCGCTCGGCGTCGGGCGGCGCGGCTTCCACCCAGACGTCGCGGGAGGCGTGGCGGCCGGGGAAGTCCTGGAGCAGGTAGAAGGTGCGCGTCAGCACGTGGTCGTCCGGCACCGGCTCGAGCGGCGGGATGTCGAGCGGGCGGGCCAGTTCCTGCAGCTTTCGCCCGTTCGGACTCGACGCGCCGAAGTCGGCAACGTCGGCGTCCCGGGTGTCGAAGACGATCATCCCACCCGAGCGGAGATACTCGTTGAGCTTGGCGTAGGCCACGTCCGACGGCGTGGGCTGCGCGGGCGTGATCGGCCAGTAGAGCAGCGGGAAGAAGGCCAGCTCGTCGGTTTCGAGATTCACGCCGAGGGGCTCGGCGGGCTCCACAGAGCTGCGGAAGAAGAGCGTCTCGGAAAGCCCCCGAAGCCCCGCCGCCGCCATCTCGTCGAGCTCCGCGTCGCCTGTCAGGACATGGGCGAGCACAACCTCGCGGGTCGCCGCCCGGGCGAAGTCCTCCTCGGCGGATTGCTGCGCGAGCGCCGGCGGCGCGGGCGCGGCGAACGGCAGGGCGACCAGCAGAACCGCGGCCGCCGCGCCGCGCAGCCGCCCCGACAGCGCGAGCGACGCCAGCACGTCGGCCAGCAGGAGAAGCAGCGCGGCGGTGAGGAAGGCGCCGGTGAGCGGCGTTTCGCTCGGCCGCGCGAGGCCGGAGACGGGGATGCGGTCGGGCCACGCGGCGGGCGCGAGCGCCGTCTCCGGCGTGACAACGTTCCGCGCGAGTGTCCGGTCCTCGCCCTCGTAGATGCCTGGGCGCAGGTCGGGGCCGAGCGGCGCTTCGGCGAGCGCCGCACCATCCAAGCCCGGCAGCGTGCCCGCGTCGCGGAGTTGCCCGAACCCGTCGAGCAGGCGGAGCGGTTCCCAGACCGTGCCCTCGAGGTCCGCCGCATCGGGCGCGGCGACGGCCGAGGAGACGGCGAGGCGCTCCAGCATCTGCACGAAGAGCCCCGAGAGCGGGAGGGTGGACCATTCCGCGTTGGCCGTGACGTGGAAGAGCACGACCTGCCCGTCGCCGAGGGCTTTCCGGGTCACGAGCGGGGTGCCGTCGGTGAGCTGCGCCACCACGCGCTCGGAGAGCACGGGATCGGGCTGGGCCATGACCTGCGCCGACACGGTCACGTCGCCCGGCACCTCGAGGCCGCGGAACGGGCTTTCCTCGTCGAAGGGGGCGAGGCGCTTGGGCTCCCCCCAGCTCATGGCGCCGCCCACCGTGCGCCCGCCCGCGCGAAGCCGCACCGGCATCAGCGTGTCCTCCTCGGCGCGGCTGACGTCGCTCGCGGCGAGGCGCGGGCCGGCGAAGCGCACGAGAAGCCCGCCGTTTTCCACCCACTCGACGAGTCCCGCCTCCTCCGTGGGCGAAAGGGTGGCGACGTCTGCCAGCACGATCACGTCGGGGTTCGCCGGCAGGATGTCGGTGAGCGCGCCATCGAGGAGTTCGGCCGTCGGTTCAAGCGCGTTCTCGAGGTAGTGGAGCGGCGACAGGAGCTCGAGCCCCTCGCGCTCGTCCCGGCCGGCGATGAGCGCCACTTCCCGGCGGCGAAGGCTGTCGTCGGGCAGGCTCACCGCGCCCGCGCTCCGCGCGCCCTCGATCTCGAAGCGCGTGAGCCGGGCGCGCAGCTCGGCGGGCAGGGAAAGCGCGGTTTCCGCCTCGGTCTCGCCCGCGGCGAAGCGCGCGCCGACGCGCGCCAGGATGCGCGGCGCGCCCCCCGGGTCCAGCCCGTGCGCGGCGATGCCGATCTCCCTCGGCGCGCCGGGCGCCGAGCGGCGCGCGACGAGCCGGATCGCGCCGTCCTCGACGGCGGGCGGCAGCAGGCCCAGGACCGGCCCCGCCGATTGCAGCACCCGCACGTCGCCGCGGGCTTCCAGGGCCGCCAGGAGCTCGGCGCGGCTCTGACGCGCCAGCCCGTCGGAGACCCAGAGCGTATCGAAACGCGCGTCCTCGAGGGCGGCGAGGAAGGCCGCGACATCGTTCTCCGACGGCTGCCATGGCTGCGGCTCCAGACCGGCGAGGCGGCCGCGCCAGGCGTCGGCGGACTGGAAGACCGGCGCCTCGGGCGTCGTGAGGCGCACCATCGCCACGGTCCGCTCCTGCCGGCCCGCCTCCGCGAGCTCGGCCTCGATCGTCTCGGTCTTGGCCGCCCAGTCGCCGGCGCCCGCCCAGGACCCGTCGATGAGGACGAGCAGCGGCCCGCTGCCCCCGGCGCGGTCCTCCTCGGGATTGAGGACGGGACCGGCGAGGCCCAAGATCACCGCGGCGACGGCCAGCATCCGGAGCAGGAGAAGCCACCAGGGCGTGCGGTCGCTGACCTGCTCCTCGTCGCGCAGGCCGAGAAGCAGCACCACGCCGGGAAAGCGGCGGCGCAGCGGCGCCGGCGGCACCGCGCGCAGGATCAGCCAGAGCACCGGCAGCGCCGCCAGCGCCAGCAGGAGCCAGGGGCTGGTGAAACCGAGCACGCCGAAGAGCGTCATTTCGTTCCCGCCTCCATCGCCTGCCAGAGCCACAGGAGCGCCGATTGCGCCGAGGCGTCGGTGTGATGGACGTGATGGCGCCAGCCCGTCGCGTTGCAGAGCCGGGCCAGACGGTCCTTCCGCTCGGCCAGCCGCTCGAGGTAGCGCCCGCGCAGGTCGTCGGCCTTGAGCGTCTCATGGCGGAGACCACGGCCCATGCTTTCGAACACGGTGCGCCCGCGGAACGGAAACGCCTCCTCGGACGGGTCGAGCACCTGGATCAGCACCCCGCGCACGCCGCGGTCCGCCGCCTTGGCGAGCGCCGCCTCGGCGGGTTCGGGATCGCCGAGGAAATCCGAGAGGAAGAGCGCCCGCGACATCGGGAGCATGGCGCGCGCCTCGGGTTCGCCATACTCCTCGATCTCGTCGCGCGAGAACGCCTCGGCGAGGCGCAGGATCTGCAGCTCCCCCCGCCGCGGCGGCAGCGCGCCGCCGGTGAGCCCCACGCGTTCGCCGCCCCGGATGAGCAGGATCGCCGCCGCCAGCGCGAGGACCCGCGCGCGCTCGGCCTTCGTCGGCAGATCCTTCGAGGACGAGAAGCGCATCGAGGCCGCCTGGTCCACCCAGAGCATCACCGATTGCGCCACCGTCCATTCCCGCTCGCGCACGAAGCGGTCGTCGCTGCGCGCCGACCGGCGCCAGTCGATCATGCGCAACGAGTCGCCCGGCTGCACGGGGCGATATTGCCAGAAATCGTCGCCGAGCCCGGCCCGGCGCCGCCCGTGCTCGCCCAGGAGCACCGTCCCCGCGAGATGTTCGGCCCGCGCGAGCAGCGGCGGGAACGGGGCGGCCTCTTCCTCGGCGCGGGAGCGTAGGGCGAGCGGTTCCGTCACGCAGCGGCCTCGGGCCGCGCCATGACGGCGCAGGTCTCGTCGATGAGGTCGGCGAGGTTGTCGCCGCGCGCCCGGGCCGAGAAGCGAAGCGCCATGCGGTGGCTGAGCACCGGGCGGGCCATGTCGAAGACGTCTTCCACGGAGGGGGCGAGCCGGCCCTGGAGAAGCGCGCGCGCCCGGACCGTCAGCATCAGCGCCTGCGCCGCCCGCGGCCCCGGCCCCCAGGCCACGCTCTCGCGCACCCGGGCGCCCGCAGTCTCGTCGCCGGGGCGGAAGGCGCGCACGAGATCGAGGATGGTCTCGACCACGCTTTCGCCCACCGGCATCCGGCGGAGAAGGGTCTGCGCGGCCATCAGCTCGGAGGCCGTGAACACGCCGTGCGCTTCCGCCTCGTCCACGCCCGTCGTCGCGAGCAGGATGTCGCGCTCGGTGGCGCGGTCGGGATACTCCACGTCGATCTGCACGAGGAAGCGGTCGAGCTGCGCCTCGGGCAGCGGATAGGTGCCCTCCTGCTCGATCGGGTTCTGGGTGGCGAGGACGTGGAAGGGCTTGTCGAGCGGGCGGTCCTCGCCGGCCACGGTCACGCGCCGCTCCTGCATCGCCTGCAGCAGCGCCGACTGGGTCCGGGGCGAGGCCCGGTTGATCTCGTCGGCCATGAGAAGCTGGCAGAAGATCGGCCCCGGGATGAACTTGAAGGTGCGGCTGCCGTCCGCCCCCGTCTCCAGCACTTCCGAGCCGAGGATGTCGGCCGGCATGAGATCCGGGGTGAACTGGATGCGGTTGCCGTCGAGCCCCATCACGGTGGAGAGCGTCTCGACGAGGCGCGTCTTGCCGAGGCCCGGCAGGCCGATGAGGAGCGCGTGGCCGCCGCAGAGAAGCGCCGACAGCGTGAGGTCCACCACCCGCTCCTGGCCGATGAAGCGCCGGGTGATGGAGGCGCGCGCCTCGGCGAGCTTCGATTCGAGCGCCTCGATCTCGGCGATCAGATCGGCATCCTCGGCCATGACAGGGGCTCCTTGCATCATATATCCCGAAACCAGAGTGTATCGCGCGACAGATGGAAGGCAAAAACTATGAGCGCACACATTCCCGTGACTCCCTCCGCCGAAAGCCTCGCCGCCTCCGCACGCGCCGCCCGCACCAAGGGGCTGCCGCCCGTGCACAAGTGGAACCCGCCCTTTTGCGGCGATCTCGACATGCGCATCGCCCGCGATGGCACCTGGTTCTATCTGGGCACGCCGATCGGTCGATTCGAGCTCGTGAAGCTCTTTTCCTCGATCCTGCGGAAGGACGGCGACCGGTACTACCTCGTGACGCCGGTCGAGAAGGTGGGAATCACGGTGGACGACGCGCCCTTCGTCGCCGTGGATTTCGAGGCGCAAGGCGAGGGGCGTGACCAGGTGCTGACCTTCCGCACCCATGTCGGCGACACGGCCGAGGCGGGCCCGGACCACCCGATCCGCGTGGAGCGCGACCCGGAGACGGGCGAGCCCTCGCCTTACGTCCTCGTGCGCGACCGGCTGGAGGCGCTCATCGACCGCAAGAGCTTCTACCGGCTCGTGGACCGCGGCGCGCACGAAGAGGTCGACGGCGAGCGCTGGTTCGGGCTCTGGTCGGGCGGCGCGTTCTTCCCCGTGATCCCCTCGGCGGAACTGCAGGACGCCTGAGGCATGCCGCGGGGCGGCTTGCGAGCCCTTCGTCAGCCGGCGTGGCCGAGACGCTGCGGCGCATCGCAGGCGGTTTCCGCGGTCTCCAGCTCCAGGGTCGTGTGGGCGAGGCCGAACCGCGCCTCGAGCATCGCCTTCAGCCCCAGACGGACGTCCTGGGCCGGGCGCTCGCCCGAGAGCACGACATGCGCCTCCAGCGCCGCCTCGTGCTCCTGCATCCGCCAGAGATGCAGATGGTGCACGTCCGCGACGCCGGGCTCGGTGCGCATGGCGTCGAGCACCTTCCGTGCGTCGAGGCCCTCGGGGCTCGCCAGCATCAGGATGCGCACCACGGGGCCCAGTCCCGCGACGCTCTGCCACAGGATGTAGGTGGCGATGGCGAGCGTCACCGCCGCGTCCACCCAGGTCACGTCGTAGAGCAGGATCAGGCTGCCCGCGACCATCACGCCGAGCGAGCCGAGCGCGTCGGCGAGATTGTGCAGGAAGGCCGCGCGGATGTTGACGCTCGTCCGCGCCATCGCCCAGGTCAGCGCGGCGGTGACCAGGTCCACGGCCAGGGCGACGCCCGCCACCGCCACCATGATCCAGCCCGTCACCGGCTCGGGCGAGAACATGCGCATCACCCCCTCCGCCAGCAGCCAGACGGCGATCACGATGAGGGTCGTGTAGTTGATGAGCGCCGCCACGACCTCGGCCCGCCCGTAGCCGAAGGTCATCTCCGCATCGGCGGGCCGGCGGCCGATGCGCCGCGCGGCGAAGGCGATCCCGAGCGAGAGCGCGTCCGAAAGGTTGTGGATCGCGTCGGCGACGAGCGAGAGGCTTCCCGAGATGACGCCGGCGACGATTTGCACCAGCGTGAGAAGGAGGTTCACCGCCACCGCGAGCGCGACCCGCAGATCGCCGGCCTCCGGGTCCACGTGGTGATGAGGGTGGCCGTGATGACCGCTCATGGCACCGTCAGTCGGGCTGGCGCACCACGTAGACCGAGCAGGGCGCATGGGCGACCACGTGGCTCGCCGTGGTGCCCAGCAGGTAGTCGCGGATGCGCGGGTTCGCCGCCTCCATCACGATCAGGTCCACCGATTCCGCCACCGCGAGCTTCACGATCTGGCGGTGCACCGCGCCCTTTCTCACCATGAGGCGGGGCGCGACGCCGGCATGCGGGTGGGTGGCCACGAACTTTTCCAGCTCGCCCATCCAGTATTTTTCCGAATCGTAGATGTTGAGGTTGCGCTCCATCTCCGGCGCGACCGTCGCCACGATGAGCTCGGCGCCGCGCCGGCCCGCCATCTCGCAGGCCTCCTCGTAGGCGCTCTGTTCGTGCTTCACGTGGCGGAGATTGACGGGGCATAGGATCTTGCGGACGGGCTTGACCATGGGCGTCTCCCTTCACCGCCAGCCCTATCCCATCGCGCCGGATGCGTCCATGACACAGGAGGCCGGGTCGCGCGGCTCCGCCGCGCTCAGTGCGCCTCGGCCCAGTTGGCGCCCTGGCCCGCGTCCACGACGAGCGGGACGTCGAGGCGGACGGCGGGCTCGGCCGCGTTTTCCATCACGGCCCGCGCGGCGGCGACCAGCTCCGCCTCGCCGCCTGCCTCCACCTCGAAGAGAAGCTCGTCGTGGACCTGCAGAAGCATCTTCGCCGGCAGCCCCGCGATGGCCTCGGGCATGCGCACCATGGCGCGGCGGATGATGTCCGCCGCGGTGCCCTGGATCGGCGCGTTGATCGCCGCGCGGCGCGCGAAGCCCGCCCGCGGGCCGCGAGCGTTGATCTCGGGCGTGTGGATCACCCGGCCGAACAGCGTCTCGACGCGGCCGTGCTCCCTGGCGAAGGCCACCGTCTCGTCCATGTAGTCGCGGATGCCGGGGAAGCGCTCGAAGTAGCGGTCGATGAAGCCCTGCGCCTCCGAGCGCGGGATGCGGAGGTTGCGCGCCAGACCGAAGCCCGAAATCCCGTAGATGACCCCGAAATTGATCGCCTTGGCCTGCCGACGGATCTCGGGGGTCATGTTCTCGAGGGGCACGTCGAACATCTCGGACGCCGTCATGGCGTGGATGTCGTGCCCCTCGCGGAACGCGGTCTTGAGGGCGTCGATCCCGGCGATGTGGGCGAGAATGCGAAGCTCGATCTGGCTGTAGTCCAGGCTCACCAGGACCTTGCCCTCCTCGGCCGCGAAGGCTTCGCGGATGCGCCGGCCTTCCTCGGTGCGCACGGGGATGTTCTGGAGATTCGGATCGGTGGAGGCCAGCCGGCCGGTCGAGGCGCCGGACTGGACGTAGGAGGTGTGCACCCGCCCGGTTTCCGGGTTGATGTGCTCCTGCAACGCGTCGGTGTAGGTGCTCTTCAGCTTGGAGACGGCGCGCCAGTCGAGCACCTTGCGGGGCAGCTCGTGCTCCATGGCGAGTTCCTCGAGCACGTCGGCCCCGGTCGCGTAGGCGCCGGTCTTGCCCTTCTTGCCGCCCGCGAGCGACATCTTGTCGAACAGGATTTCGCCCAGCTGCTTCGGGCTGCCCACGTTGAACCGCTCGCCCGCCAGCTCGTGGATCTCGTCCTCGAGCGCGGCCATCTTCTGCGCGAAGGCGCCAGACATGCGCGAGAGCG
>CAZPCU010000006.1:0-8761 GCA_964585075.1 uncultured Rhodobacterales bacterium | reverse complement strand
TCCATCTCGGCCAGAACGGGCACGAGCGGGCGCTCCATCCGCTCGTAGACGCGGGTGACGCGGGCGGTGTGAAGCTGCGGGCGGAAGAGCTGCCAGAGCCGCAGGGTGATGTCGGCGTCCTCCGCCGCGTAGGGCGCCGCACGCTCGATCGGGACCCGGTCGAAGGTGATCTGGCTCTTGCCCGAACCGATGAGGTCCCTGATCGGGATCGGCGTGTGGGCGAGGTAGCGCTCGGACAGCGTGTCCATCCCGTGCCCGTGCAGCCCCGCGTTCATCGCGTAGGACATCAGAAGCGTGTCGTCGATGGGCGCGACGGCGATCCCGTGGCGGGCGAGGATCTTCGCGTCGTATTTCATGTTCTGCCCGATCTTGAGGATCGCGTCGTCCTCGAGCACGGGCTTCAGCGCGGCGAGGGCGGCCGCCATCTCCACCTGCCCCTCGGCGAGCGCCTCGGAACCGAAGAGATCGCCCGACTCCTCGGCCTTGTGGGCGAGCGGCAGGTAGGCCGCCTCGCCCGGCGCCAGCGCGAGCGAGACGCCCACGAGCTCGGCGCGCATCTCGTCGAGCCCCGTCGTCTCGGTGTCCACGGCCAGGAAGCCCTGCGCGCGGGCGCGATCGAGCCACGCCTCGAGCGTCGGCAGATCGCGGATGCAGACGTAGCGGGCGGGCTCGAAGCCCGCGGGCTCGGGCGCGTCCTCGGCCTCCGGCGGATTGGCCCCTGCCGGGTTGGTGTCGGGGATCACCGGCGGCTCCACGCCCAGCGCCTCGGCGATGCGCCGGGTGAGCGTGCGGAACTCCATCTCGGTCAGGAAGCCGAGGAGCGTCTCCGGGTCGGGCTCGCGCAGCTCCAGGTCGCCCGGGCCGAAATCGAGCGTCATGTCGCGGTCGAGCGCCACGAGCTGCTTGGAGAGGCGGATCTGCGCGGCGTTATCGATCAGCGTCTGGCGGCGCTTGGGCTGCTTGATCTCGTCGGCGCGCTCCAGGAGCGTCTCGAGGTCTCCGAACTCGTTGATGAGAAGGGCCGCGGTCTTCACCCCGATGCCGGGCGCGCCGGGCACGTTGTCGATCGAGTCGCCGGCGAGCGCCTGCACGTCCACCACCTTCTCGGGCGGGACGCCGAACTTCTCCTCCACCCCCTCGCGGTCGATACGGCGGTTCTTCATGGCGTCGAACATCTCGACCCCCTCGCCCACGAGCTGCATGAGGTCCTTGTCGGAGCTCACGATGGTCACGCGCCCCCCGGCCTCGCGCGCCTCGCAGGCCAGCGTGGCGATGATGTCGTCGGCCTCGTAGCCCTCCATCTCGATGCAGGGGATGTTGAAGGCCTCGGTCGCGCGGCGCGTCAGCGGGATCTGCGGGCGCAGGTCCTCGGGCATCTCCTCGCGGTTGGCCTTGTAGGCGTCGTAGAGGTCGTTGCGGAAGGTGTGGCTTCCCTTGTCGAAGATCACCGCGAGATGCGTCGCCGCGTCCGGCCCCTCGTTGTTGGAGATGTAGCGCTGCAGCATGTTGCAGAAGCCCGCCACGGCGCCCACGGGCAAGCCGTCCGACCGGCGGGTGAGCGGCGGCAGCGCGTGGTAGGCCCGGAAGATGAAGGCCGACCCGTCGATCAGATGCAGATGATGACCCTTGCCGAAACCCATGGGGAAGCCTCCCGCCCGTCCAGTCGCGTCCTGTCTTGCCACGGAGGCCGGGCGGGCGCCAGTGGCGGGGGCGTCACCGCCCCACGGCGGCCGGGCGGCCGTGCGCGTTCCGGCCGCTCAGCCCTCGCCCAGGCTTTCGGCGAAGTCGCGGTGGACGTATTTCGCGTCGCAGTAGCCGCATTCGACCCAGCCCGTCTCGCGCGGGATCTGAAGCCAGACGCGCGGATGGCCGAGCGCGCCCTCGCCGCCATCGCAGGCGACGCGCCAGCGGTCGACGATCTTCGTCTCTGGAGGCTCGAAGGTCATCGCATGAAGGCTCCTGACGGTTGTGGGCGCGCCGCGCCTCGACTAGAGGCAGATATGCGCGATGAGCGAGGCGGGGACAAGGGCGCGATGGCCGGCAACGCGATCGAGATCGAGGGGCTGAGGAAGACCTACGCGGGCCGGCGCGGCGCGGCCCCCAAGGAGGCGCTGCGCGGGGTCGATCTCGCCGTGCCCGAAGGCTCCGTCTTTGGGCTTCTCGGCCCGAACGGCGCGGGAAAGTCCACCCTCATCAACATCCTCGCCGGGCTCGTGGTGAAGACGGCGGGCCGCGTGGCGATCTGGGGATTCGACCAGGACGTGAACCCCCGCCAGTCGCGCGCCGCGATCGGGGTGATGCCGCAGGAGCTGAACCTCGATCCCTTCTTCACGCCGCGGGCGCTGCTGGAAGTGCAGGCCGGGCTTTACGGCGTGCCGAAATCGCAGCGCCGCACCGCCGAGATCCTCCGCCTCGTCGGGCTCGAGGACAAGGCCGAGGCCTATGCCCGCACGCTGTCGGGGGGCATGCGCCGGCGGCTTCTGCTCGGCAAGGCGCTCGTGCACGATCCGCAGGTGCTCGTTCTCGACGAACCCACCGCGGGCGTGGACATCGAGCTGCGCCAGATGCTCTGGGCCAATGTCCGGCGGCTGAACGAGCAGGGAATGACGATCATCCTGACCACCCACTACCTCGAGGAAGCCGAGGAGATGTGCGACGAGATCGCCATCATCCACGAGGGCCTCGTGGTCGCCCATGACAGCACCCCGGCCCTGCTGGCGCGCTTCGACGCCAAGACGCTCGTCGTCCATCCCGACGGCGAGGTGCCGCGCCTTCCGGAAGCGGCGGGCGTGACGGTGGAGCGCCGCGCCGACGGGGCGCTCGCGCTGAGCTACCAGACCCGGCGCACGCAGGCCGGGGCGGTGCTGGACGCGGTGCGGGCGGCGGGCATCGCGATCCGCGACGTGCGCTCGGAAGAGCCCGACCTCGAGGACGTGTTCCTGTCGCTCACGCGCACCCGTGCGGAGTGACGCGCCGCGCCGCTACTCCGCGCGCGCCAGCATCCGGCCGAGCGGCCGCCCGGCGAGGATGTGCACGTGCAGGTGCGGCACCTCCTGCACGCCGTCGCGGCCCGCGTTGGCGATGAGGCGGAAGCCCTGCTCCTCCACGCCTTCCATCCGGCAGACCTCCCCCACCGCGCGGACGTAATCCACGATCTCGGGCTCCGACGCCTCCTGCGCGAAGTGGTCGAAGGAGACGTAGGGGCCTTTCGGGATCACGAGAACATGGACGGGCGCCTGGGGGCGGATGTCGCGGAAGGCGAGGCTGTGCTCGGTCTCGAGCACGGTGTCGTTCGGGATCTCGCCGCGGATGATCTTCGCGAACACGTTCTGGTCGTCGTAGGCGTAGGCCATCTCCGCCCCCTTCAGTCGGCAAACAGATGCTCGGTGCGCGCGATCTCTAGCGCCTGTTCGTCGCCGATCGCAAGGAATTCCGCCAACGGCCTGGCGTTGGCCTCGGGCGGATCGATTTCGCGCAGGCGGTAGTGATGGGTGAAGCCGGCCTCGCGGATCCGGTCGCTCTCGAAGAGGATCTCGTTGCGGATGGTGGGCAGAAGCCTCTCCAGCGTCTCCTTCGGGGTGCGCTCGCCCGCCAGCCCGACGCGCATGGCGTGGCCCACGAGATAGGCGTCCGAGAAGGCGCACTCGATCTCGAGGATGCGCGTGACCGATCGGTCGCCGCCGAAATCCAGCATCAGATCGAGATCCGCCGGATCCATGCAGACCACGAGCCGGTCGGCGCCGTAATAGTCGAACAGCATCCGCATCAGCGCGCGCCGGTGGCGGTGGCGCTTGCCCATGGTCGCCTGGATGCCTCCCAGATCGGGCAGGTCGGCGGATTCCTCGTTGAAGAGATACTCGATGCAGGGAATGTTGGTCATCTGCCGGACGCGCTCGACGAGGCGCTTGGCGACATGCCATTTCTTGCAGACGACGATGAGCAGTTCGCGCTCGTGGCCGAGCGTGCTCTCGGCCTCCCAGAAGCGCGGCGCGAAGCGCCGGCCGATCCGTCCGCGCCCGGTGAGGAACTTGTAGAGGCTCCGCCCCTCGTCGGAGATCTGGAACCCGGTGCCCTGGGAGGCGTAGAGATGGCCGAGGCGGCGCTTCAGGTCGCGCGCCTCGGGGCTGATCTTGCGGGCGAAGAGCGCGTTCTGGCTGAGCAGAAGATCATAGTGATCGTTGTAGAACGTCACCGGCATCCCGTAGTCCGAGAACATCAGGAAGGTCAGCGTCCGGCTCTCGATCTCGGACTCGGGCACGAGATGGCGCACCAGCGTCTGGAACATCGTCTCGTCCGGGATCCATGTGGTGCGGAAGAAGCGGACCACGTCCCGCCGCTCCGCCAGGAAGTCGAGGATCGCCTCGATCGTGCGGCGGCGCAGGCACCACCACTGGCTGCCGATCATGATCTGGAGGTCCGCGGGCACCTCGCGCGCGAGCCCGAGGCGGCGCTGGATGTCGAGCGAGGCGTAGAAGAGCCGCTTGCGGGACCGCTCGTTGAACCAGTGGCGGTAGATCAGCCGCTCCTCCTTGATCCCGGTCCGGATCCAGTCGGAGGCGAAGAAATCGACGCTCTCGATGAAGTCGGCGTCGCGGTCATCGAGAAAGGCGTGGGCGTATTCGGCGGACTTGATCGCCATGCAGTCGCCCGACAGGAGATAGAAATGCGTGGCGTCGGGGAACGCCGCGAGCGCCGCCTCGACCGCGTTCAGCGTGGCCTGGACGAGCGACCATTCCCCCCAGCCGCATTTCACCCGCCGCGCGGCGAAGGCGACGGCCGGGTTGTCCTCGAGCGCGGCGCGGATGCGCGCGTAGTCCGCCGCCTTCGCGCGCGCGTCGAAATGGATCGCGATACAGTCGCCGGCCGCCGTGAGCCGCTGCGCCTGCTTGACGATCGCGTCGGGATCCTTGTGGCAGAGAAGTATGAAGGCGATCCGTGCCAAGCCTGCGCGCCGTCCTTCCGTCCGCCCGTCGTTTCGACGTTGATACTCCCGAAGAGGCGGTTGAGAAACAGTGTTTCCCTGTTTTCCGGCTGCGCGATATACACGTCCGGAACAGAGCCCGAGGCAGGCGAGGGAGACAGGAACCATGGGCTTTCCGGGCACATGGATGACCGAAAGCGAGAGCGTGGTCTATCGCGTGGTCCCGAAATGCGCCTGCTCGACGATCGGGCAGATCCTCTACTTCTCCGATCACGGCCGCTTCTACGACGGCGACATCCACGACGCCACCGAGGGCCTGCACAAGTGGGCGCGCGAGGACAGCCAGCAGCGCATAGAGGACAAGGTGCGGGGCCGCCGCGCCTTCGCGTTCACCTGCGTGCGCAACCCCTACACGCGGATCCTGTCCTCCTTCTTCGACAAGATCTGCGGCATCCAGCGCAACGGGCGGCGCTACCGGGGCAACCTGGTGCCGATGGTCATCCAGAAATACGGCATCGAGGTCGGCGGCGAGGACGGCGGGGAGGAGTTCGACCAGATCAAGAGCTTCCGCCGCTTCCTGCTCTTCGCGCGCGACACGATCCGCTGGAAGCGCCCGATGGAGCCCGACATCCACTGGTCCTCCGTGTCGGGCCACGTCTCCACCTTCATCGTCAACGGCGGGCGCTACGACCACATCTTCTGGACCGAGAGGTTCGACGAGGGGATGCAGGCGGTGCTCGACGCGATCGAGACGCCCCACCCTGTCGATCTGGCGAGGGTGCCGCGCTTCAACGAAAGCTCTGGTCACGGCCCGAAGCGGCTCCACCCGGTCGAGGACTACTTCGACGACCTGTCGATGCATCTCGTCTACGAGATCTACAAGCGCGATTTCGAGCTGTTCCGCTACGACTTCGAGAACCCCGCCAACAAGATGCCCGTCGGCGAGATCGACCTCGACGAGGTCCACGCGAAGCTCGGCGAGTGAGACGGCCCGCCCGCCACGACGGGTCTGTGAAACTTTTGTGAAGTTTTCGTCCCTCTGACGCAGATCAAGAATCCGACGGCCCGGCCCCGGCACCCTCTCCGCGACGCGTGGAGAGGAGACCGACATGTTCGACGAAAGCAAGGCCCGGGCCGCCCCGGGCGCGAAAGGGCGCGAGAATGCCGCGCCGGTCATGGAGATCGAGAACCTCGACCTCTGGTACGGGGACGGCACCCATGCGCTGAAGGACGTCAGTTTCGATCTCTACCCGCGCGAGATCCTGGCCTTCATCGGCCCCTCCGGCTGCGGCAAGTCCACCGCGCTCAAGGTTCTGAACCGGATGCATGACGGAACCCGCGGGGTCCGGATCGAGGGGCGCGTCACGATGTATGGCCACGACATCCACGCCCCGGACATCGACCCGCCGCTCCACCGCAAGCGCTTCGGGTGGGTCGCGCAGAAGCCCAACCCCTTCCCGATGAGCGTCTGGGACAACGTCGCCTACGGGGCGCGGATCCACGGCCTGACGCACAACCGCGCCGAGCTCGCCGACCACGTCGAGGACTGCCTGCGCCGCGCCCATCTCTGGGAGGAGGTGAAGGACCACCTGCACGACCTCGAGGGCACTGACCTCTCCGGCGGCCAGCAGCAGCGGCTCTGCATCGCCCGCGCGCTCTCCACCGAACCCGACGTGCTGCTGATGGACGAGCCCACGGGCTCCATCGACCCGATCGCCACGCAGAAGGTCGAGGACCTGATGCTCGAGATCAAGGACAGGCACGCGGTCGTGGTGGTGACGCATTCCATGATGCAGGCGCGGCGGGTGGCCGACCGCGTGGCTTATTTCCATCTCGGCGAACTCCGCGAAATCGCGCCCGCCGAGATCATGTTCACCGCCGCGCAGGATGCCGAGGCCCGCGCGTTCATCAGGGGCAAGTTCGGCTGAGAGGCGCCCAGCGTGCCCTCAGAGCCGCCCGAACGTCTCGTCGAGGATCGCGCCGAGCCCCGCGGCGTCGTCGGGGCCGAAGGCGGCGGGGCGATCGCTGTCGATGTCGAGCACCGCGACGAGCCGCCCGGCGCCGTCCCGCACCGGCAGGACGATCTCGGAACGGGTGGAGGCGGAACAGGCGATGTGCCCCGGGAACGCCTCCACGTCTTGCACGATCTGCACCTCGCCGGTGCGCGCCGCCGCGCCGCAGACTCCGCGATCGAAGGGGATGGCCAGGCAGCCGTGCCCGCCCTGGTAGGGGCCGATCTTCAGAAGCCCGGGCTCCGTGACGCGGTAGAATCCCGTCCAGACGAAGCGCGCGTCGGCGTGGTGGATCTCGCAGGCGAGCGTCGCCATCAGCGCCACGGGGTCCGTCTCGCCCTCCGTCAGCGCCGCCACCGTGCGGGCGAGCTCCGCGTAATCCGCCGTCATCCGCGGCCTCCCTTCGGCTGCCCTGTCGGCGATCAGATCCGCTCGATCGCGATCGCCGTGCCTTCGCCGCCGCCGATGCAGATGGCGGCCACGCCGCGCTTCAGCCCGCGGGTCTCCAGCGCGTTGAGCAGGGTGACCATGATGCGCGCGCCCGACGCGCCGATGGGATGGCCGAGCGCGCAGGCGCCGCCCTGCACGTTCACGATGTCGCGCGGCAGGCCCATCTCGCGCATGAAGGCCATGGGCACCACGGCGAAGGCCTCGTTGACCTCCCAGAGATCGACGTCGCCCACCTCCCAGCCGATCCGGTCGAGCAGCTTGCGCGCCGCGGGCACGGGGGCGGTCGTGAACCAGCCGGGCGCCTGGGCGTGCGATGCATGGCCGAGCAGCCGCGCGCGCACCGTCATGCCGGCCGCCTCGGCCGTGTCGCGCGCCGCGAGCACGAGTGCGGCCGCCCCGTCAGAGATCGAGGAGGCGTTGGCCGCCGTCACCGTGCCGCCCTCGCGGAAGGCGGGCTTCAGCTGCGGGATCTTGTCGGGGCGGGCCTGGCCCGGCTGCTCGTCCTCGGCGACCACGGTCTCGCCCTTGCGGCCGCGGACCGTGACGGGAACGATCTCGCGGGCGAAGGCGCCGCTTTCCTGCGCCTTCAGCGCGCCCTCCAGAGAGCCCAGCGCGTAGGCGTCCTGCGCCTCGCGGGTGAACTGGTAGTGCTCGGCGCAATCCTCGGCGAAGGTGCCCATGAGGCGGCCCTTGTCGTAGGCGTCCTCGAGCCCGTCGAGGAACATGTGGTCCACCGCCGCCTGGTGGCCGAGCCGCGCGCCGCCGCGCATCGCGGGCAGGAGGTAGGGCGCGCGCGACATGCTCTCCATGCCGCCGGCCACCACCACCCGCGCCTGGCCGAGCGCGATCTGGTCGAAGGCGACCATCGCCGCCTTCATGCCCGAGCCGCACATCTTGTTGAGCGTTGTGGCCGGCACCTCCTCGCCCAGCCCGGCCGCGAATCCCGCCTGCCGCGCCGGCGCCTGGCCCTGGCCGGCTGGCAGCACGCAGCCCATCACGACCTCGTCCACCTCGGCGCGTCCCGCCTCGGCGAGCGCCGCCGCCATGGCCGCGCCGCCCAGCTCCGACGCCGGCAGGCCCGCGAGAGCGCCCTGCAGCCCTCCCATCGCGGTTCGCGCCGCTCCGGTGATCACGACTTCGCTCATGCGTGCCTCCCTCCCTCGTCTCGGCTGCCGCGCCTCAATACCGGATGGTAAGGAATGCGGTCTAGCCTTCCCGTGAAGTTGACGCCAGCGGGGAGGGCGCGATGGAGCTATCGGTGCAGAACAGGAACGGCGTGCGCCTCGTGTCGGTGGCCGAGGCGCGGATCGACGCCCTCGTCGCCATCCGGTTCAAGGACCGCATGCGCGAGGTCACGGCGCCCGCACCCGGAGACGCG
>CAZPCU010000005.1:0-20776 GCA_964585075.1 uncultured Rhodobacterales bacterium | reverse complement strand
TCCAGAGGAGCCAGCTGTCCACGGTGCCGAAGGCGAGCTCGCCGCGCGCGGCCCGCGCCCGCGCGCCCTCCACGTTGTCGAGAAGCCAAGCGAGCTTCGTGGCCGAGAAATAGGGATCGAGCAGCAGCCCCGTGCGGGCCGTGACGGTCGCCTCGTGGCCGGCCTCGGCAAGCGCGCGGCACGCCCGCGCGGTGCGCCTGTCCTGCCAGACGATGGCGGGGTGCAGGGGCTTGCCGCTGTCGCGGTCCCAAAGAAGCGTGGTCTCGCGCTGGTTGGTCAGCCCGATCGCGGCGATGTCGCCCGCGCCGAGCCCCGCCCGCTCGATCGCCGCGCGCGCCGTGGCCGCGGCGGTGGACCAGAGGTCCCGGGGGTCGTGTTCGACCCATCCGGGGGCCGGGTAGCCTTGCGGGAATTCCTGCGCCGCCCGGGCGACGGGGCGGCGGCCCCCGTCGAAGATGACGGCGCGGGTGGAGGTGGTGCCCTGGTCGATGGCGAGAACGTATCCCATGGGCGCTACTCCGCGGCCGCGGCGCCGGGCCGCGCGGCGCGCATCCAGTCGTCGAGCGCCGCGAGCTCGGCGGGCGCGAGCCGAAGCCCGAGCTTCGAGCGCCGCCAGACCACGTCCTCGGCCGTCATGGCGAACTCGCGGGCCATGAGCCAGCCGACCTCCGCCTCCGTGAGAGTCGCGCCAAAGGCGCGGCCGAGATCCTCGGCGCGCCGCGCGCCGGCCAGCAGCGTCTCGGCCTCGGTGCCGTAGGCGCGGAAAAGCCGCCGCGCCCAGGGCTCGGACAGGAAGGGGTGGGCCGCGCGCAGCGCCGCGATCCGCGCCTCCGCCTCGCCGAGCGGAAAGTCGCCGCCGGGCAGCGGCGCGCCGGCGGTCCATGCCCCGCCCATCGGCGGCAGGTCGGGCGCGATCCGCGCCAGCGCCGCCTCGGCGAGACGCCGGTAGGTGGTGATCTTGCCGCCGAACACGCTGAGAAGCGGGGCGCCCGCGTCCGCGTCGCGCTCGAGCACGTAGTCGCGCGTGGCCGCGGTGTCCGAGGCCGCGCCGTCGTCGTAGAGCGGCCGGACGCCCGCGAAGCGCCAGACGATGTCGTCACGCATGAGCGGTGTGCGGAACCAGCGGTTCACGAAGGCCAGAAGGTAGCCCGCTTCCGCCTCGGTGCAGACAGGCGCCGTGTCGGGGTCGGGGTGCGGCGCGTCGGTGGTGCCGATGAGCGTGAAATCGCGCTCGTAGGGCAGGGCGAAGACGATCCGGCCGTCCTCGCCCTGAAGCACGAAGGCGCGGTCGTCGTTGAAGAGGCGGCTCGTGACGATGTGGCTGCCCCGCACGAGGCGCACGGGCGCCGCGGCGTTGCGCCCCAGCGCGCCGGAGAGCACCTCCGCCGCCCAGGGGCCGGCGGCGTTGACCAGCGCGCGGGCGCGGATCCGCCGCGCCGCGCCCGTCATCGCCGAGCGGAGCTCGATCCTCCAGGCGCCCTCCACAGCCTGCGCCCGCACCACCTCCCAGCGGGGCCATATCCCGGCGCCGCGGCGCGCGGCGTCCTGCGCGTTGAGCGCCACGAGGCGGCTGTCGTCCACCCAGACGTCGGAATACTCGAAGGCGCGCGCGAGGCCGGGGCGAAGCGCCGCGCCCGCCGGATCGCGCGACAGGTCGAGCGCGCGGCTGCGGGGCAGCACCCGCCGCCCGCCCATCGCGTCGTAGAGCATGAGCCCCGCGCGGATCATCGCCGCGGGCCGCCGCCCCCGCGCCCAGGGCATCAGGCGGCCGAGCCAGCGCCCCGCGGGCGTGTCCGCCTCCAGGCGGAGCGTGGGATCCACCGGCAGGACGAAGCGCAGCGGCCAGGCGATGTGCGGCATGGCCGCGAGCAGCGTCTCCCGCTCGGCCAGCGCCTCGCGCACGAGGCGGAACTCCAGATACTCGAGATAGCGCAACCCGCCGTGAAAGAGCTTCGTCGAGGCCGAGGAGGTCGCGCCGCCGATGTCGCCCTTCTCGGCGAGGCCGACGGAGAGCCCGCGCCCGGCCGCGTCCCGCGCGATCCCGCAGCCGTTCACGCCCCCGCCGATGACGAAGAGGTCGAGGACACTGTCGTCGGACGGCTCGGGCGGCATCGAGGCTCCTCGCGGCAGGGCGCGGGAAAGCTGAACCACGAAGCGCGCGCACGGGTCAATGGTGGCTACGGGAAGCGGCGGAGGCGGTGCACCCATCTCCGCCCGAAGCGCAAGGCCGTGCCCGAAGGATCCGCCGGACGGGAGGCGGGACGAGAGAGGCGTAGCCGCTCGCCCGCGCGCTCGCCACGGCCAAGGGACTCATGCGCGCGTTCACATGAGCCACCGCACCAGGACCGGCACGATCAGGCTGGTCAGGAGCGCGTTGAGCGCCATAGCGATACCCGCATAGGCACCCGCGACCGGGTTCACCTGGAACGCGCGCGCCGTGCCGATGCCATGGGCCGCCACCCCGACGGCGAAGCCCCGGGCACGCCAGTCGGAGATCTTCATCAGGTTCATGAGCGGCGTCACGGTGACCGCTCCGATGATGCCGGTGAGGATCACCAGCACCGCCGTCAGGGTCGGCACGCCACCCACCGCCTCGGATATTCCGAGGGCGACGGGCGCGGTCGTCGATTTGGGTGCGAGCGACAGGAGCACCTCGTTCGAAAGACCGAAGGCGCGCGCCAGCAGGATGGCCGAGCCGGCCGCCACCACGGAACCGGCCAGGAGTGCCATGAGGATGGGCGCGACGGAGGTCCGGATGGTTTCCCGGTTGTCCCAAAGCGGCAGGGCCAGGGCCACCGTTGCGGGGCCCAGCATGAAATGGATGAACTGGGCGCCCTCGAAGTAGGTCGCGTAATCGGTCTTCGTCGCGCCGAGGACCGGCGCCAGAAGCAGGACCGACATCAGCACGGGATTGGCCCAGGGCGGGTTGCCCAGCCGCCGCGCCAACGCGTCCGCGGCAAGATAGGCCATCACGGTCGCCGTGAGCCAGAGAAGCGGCGTGGCCGACAGGTAGCTCCAGAGGCTGGCGACGCCTGTCATGTCTCGCGCCTTTCGGTCAGGCGGCGCATGCCGATGAACGTGCCGACCGCGGCCAGCATGGCCAGCCACGTGGAGAGCGTCAGAATCACGAGGAGCGCCAGCCAGTCTTCCGACAGCACGTCGAGGCTCCCGACGACCCCGACGCCTGCGGGCACGAACATGAGCGAAAGGTTGGCGAGAATGACCGCGATGGTCGGACGCAGATTCTCCGCAAGCGGGGGACGGAGGCGAAGCGCAAGGATGAGCAGGGCTAGGCCGAGGACGGGCCCGGGCAGCGGCAGCCCGAGGCCGCGGACCACGACCTCTCCGATCAGCTGGCAGACGAGAAGCAGGCCGAGTGTTTGAAGCATCCTGGATACCGCCTGAAAAGAAGATGTTTCCGGCTTCGGGGCCGAAGATTCCACGAAATCACCCCAGTTCGCGACCCATTCCTGGGCCCTTATGCGCGGTTTTCCAAGGCCCGCCCGTGATCGGACCTCGCGAACCCGGGGCAGGGGGCGCAGGCCGCCCATCGCCGGGTGCGCTCGTCGCGGCACGCAGGATGCCGATCGGCCGGGACTCATGGCGCCGTTTCCTGCCCGTGGGATCGCTGCATCGAGATCGGACGACACTCTGCAACGGCAGGCAGGGGCCGGCGCGCTCTTCGTCCCGCGCGGCGCTGCTCTCAGAGCGCGTGCCAAAGCGAGAGGCCGCCGACGAGCAGCAGGCTGAGCGCCCAGGCCAGGTCGAGATTGAACCAGCTTCTGGACAGGAACTTCAGCCCCAGCCAGCCATAGACTCCCGCAGCGATCGCGCCGCCCGAGAGAGACATCGCCAGCGTGTGCGCCACGGCGACCGTGAGGGCAATGCCGGCATTGCCGCGCATCAGCGCATCCGCCGCCGCGTGGCCCGCGTCGGTTTCCACGGTCCGGCAGATGCCGAGATAGATCGGCACGAGCATGAGCCCCGCGCCATGCGCCATCGCCGCGAGGAAAGACCAGAGCGCCAGCCTCGCGGGCGGGACCCGCGCGAGGAAACGCGGATGCCGCCGGTTGACCAGCAGGTAGAGGCCGAGCGCGATGACGAGCAGCGATGCCCCGATCTGGATCTCGCGCTGCCAGGCAGCGAGCGCCATGAGGGCCGAGAACGGGAACAGGATCGCCATCATGGCCAGCAGGTGGCCCACCGCGAGGGCCGCGAGCGCCGCGATGAGCGCGCCCCGCCGCCGGTCCATCAGCGCCGCCGAGACGGCCAGCGGCCACCCCATTCCGGGGTTCACCCCGTGATAGATGCCAGATGCGACGACGGCCCACCAGAGGGCCGCCGCCGTGCTCGTTCCCTCCACCCGTCAGACGGAGGGATAGCAGAAGCTGTCGGTCGAGCAGTCCCCGCCCTCGAGGCGGATCTGGTGCGCCCGGTAGCCCTTCGGGAAGTCGAGATAGAAATCCTCGGCGAGCGTCAGGCCCCCGTCCTCGCCCACGCGGGCCATGACCATCTGGCCGCCTTCATCGTCCGGATAGAACTGGTCGTCCCAGGTGGAGTAGAGCGAGTTGGTCCAGTAGACGCGCTTGCCGTCGCGGCTGATCTCGACCATCTGCGGCCCGTAGGCGAAAGGCTTGCCGTTCGGGTGCTTCGTCTTCTTCACGATGCCGCCGATCTCGACCTTGCCGGCAAGCTTCGGGTTCATCGGGTCGGAGACGTCGTACTGGTGCATCTCGCCCGTCCCCCAGCAGGAGACGTAGAGGAAGCGGTCGTCGAGGCTGAGGTCGATGTCGGTCACCAGCGGCGGCACCGCCTCGAAGCCCTTGAGCAGCTCGGGCAGGTCGTCGGCCGCTGCGGGCTGCGGGTCGATGGTGATCGTCTTCTTCGCCTCGAAGGTTCCGTCCTCCTTCTGCCACCAGGTGAAGATCGCGCCCTGCAGGTTCGTCGTGTCCACCACGACGCCGCAGAAGCCGTAATCCCTGGCCGGGTCGTGGGCCGGGCGGATCTCCAGCGCCATCTGGTGGTTCTCGCCCAGGTCGATGGTCTGCACGTTGCGCCGTTCGCGCAGGTTCCAGAAGTGGATGGAATGGCCGTACTTGTTCGACAGCAGGTCCTCGGCCACCAGCCCGTTCTCGAATTGCGGGGGCAGGCCCCATTCGGAGCTCACCATGTAGTCGCGCGGCAGGTTCCACCAGAAATCGTAATGCTTGTCCTGGCTGCCCCGGTCCATCTCGTAGCGGCCGAGGATCTCGAAGGTTTCGCAATCCATGATGAAGATGCCGGGCGGGCCGTCGGTGCCGTCGGCGCCGCCCCCGCCCAGCGTGCTGACATAGATGCCTTCCGGCCCGCAATGGATCGTGTGGGGGCGGGAATAGCCGGTCTTCGCGAAGACCTCCTCGGGTTCGATAATCTTGTGGATCTTCGCCTCGAGCGGTTCCTTCACGTCGATGACGTAGATGCGCGAGGACCGTATCCCCGGGACGATCAGATAGCGTCGCTCCAGAAACGCGTGCCCGGTGAGCGGCGAGAGCGCGGAGGAGCAGGCGTTCCACCCGAAATGGTGAAACTCGTCGCCCTTGTTCGGCATGATCACCTGGTGGACGATCTGGCCGTAGCTGTCTGATTTCGGATCGACGTCCACCACCGCCAGGCCATCCGGCTGCGCGCCGTCGGGGCTGAGCATCAATGTGAAGGCGAGCGTTTCGGCCGGCGCCTCCATGGCGAGTTTCGGTGTGGCGTGAAATGTCGGATCGGGTCGCAGGTTCATCGGTCTTCCTCCCATTTTCCGAGACGCTGTCTTGATTTTTTGCGCCTCGCACAAAGCGTCTCATGGCGTGCCCGGTCAGGGCAAACGATTTGACCGGATCGCTTGGCGATCCGGCGATGCAGCCACGAGGCGCGGTCGCCGCGGTTCCTCGCGACCGATCGGCGGGGCGGGGCGCCGCGATTCAATCGTGATGAATTCGTGAGCGCAGCGCCCGTTCCAGTGTCGCACGGGCGCAACACCCTGTCGCATGTGAGCCTGCCGCGCGCGCCTGGTGCGCTACCCTCGACTCCTGGCGCGTCGGGCCTGCCGCCGCTCCGGGCGCCTCCGAAGCGACAGGCGATCGGGGGAACGAGCCGTGGTGGCCCGGGCGCTTTTCGGACAAGAAGAGGACCGAGAGGAGAAGTCCCGGCGCAACCGATATCGGGAGGAGGCACGGAATGACCATGCGAATCCTCGGCCGCGACCTTCGCTTCGCCATATTGCCGCTGGGCGGCGAACATGACCGCGTCAGCGAATTCGGCCGCACGATGGTGCCGCACCCGCTCGCGCACCAGGAACTGGCCTACGATCCGCAATACACGATCTACAACCGCCGGCTGACGGCGATGTCCATGGCGGCCCTATCGGCAGACGAGGCCTACTGGCGGCTCCGTCGCCACGTGATCCTGCGCCATACCGGCGAGATGCCGATCGAGATCCGCGGACCCGACGCCGAGAGGCTGCTGAACCTCGTGTTCACCCGCGACGTCGGCAGGACGCAGGTCGGACGGTGCAGCTACCAGATCGCCTGCTACGACGACGGCGGCATGATGCTCGACGGGATTCTCCTCCGGCTCGCCGAAGACCGCTTCTGGTACGGGCAGGCGGACGGCGACCTGACGGACTGGATGCGCGCCCATGCCCGCGGAATGGACGTGCAGATCCTCGACCCGGGTGTCTGGGTCAGCCAGGTGCAGGGGCCCGACTCGCTGCGCGTGCTCGCGGCCGCGATCGACGGGCCCTATCCGGACCGCTTCCGCTATTTCGATGCGGCGCGGGTGACGATCGCCGGCCAGGAGGTCGTCGTCACGCGGTCCGGGTTCACGAACGAACTGGGCTGGGAAGTGTATCTCGGCCCCGGGATCGACGCGGACGCGGTGGGCGAACGCCTGCTCGAGGCCGGCGCGCCGTTCGGAATGATCCCGGTCGCCGTGGGCGGCGCCCGCCGGATCGAGGCCGGTCTGCTCAACGCTGGGTCCGATTTCGACGCGACGATAACCCCGTTCGCCGCCGGCCTCGCCGGCATGGTGGATCTCGAGAAGCCGGACTTCCTCGGCAGGTCCGCGCTCCGCGATGCCGACCGGCGCTGCCGGACCTGGGGTCTGCGCGTGCCCGGTGGCGTCGCGCGGATCGGCGATTGCCTCACGGCGAAAGGGGAACCCGCCGGACGCGTCTGCTCCACCGCCTGGTCGCCGTTCCAGCAATGCGGTGTCGCGATCGTCCGCCTGAGTGATCCCGACAGGGGGCCGGGCGCAATGGTCGAGGTCGCGTGCCGCGACGGCGACATGCGTCCCGCCGAGATCTGCCGCCTGCCCATGTATGATCCGGACAGGAAGATCCCGCGCGGCCTGATCGTGGACATCCCGGAGCGGCCCTGCGCTCAGGACCCGTAACCCGGCTTCAGGCAGCGCGGCGGGCGATTGCTCAACCTGCGCCAACCCGCGCAAGCACCAACTGTGCTCCCGTCGCGGCTGGATGAAAGTTCAACGGCAGGTCACGGGGCGCGCGCGGGCGTCCGGCATCAGCACTCGTTGGCCCGAACTGGGTGTTGCGATAGCGGAGGATTCCTGTCTCGTCTGAACCGTCAGGGAATGCAGATCAGACAGAGCCCCTGACCTTCCAGATTGCGAGTCGAGAAGGCTGGCCCCGCGATGCGGAATGGTGATCGCTGCACTTCCGCGGAGACGGCCGCGCGCGCCGCGCGCGCCGCGGGCCGTCGGGGGCCGGTTTCGGGGGCTGAGTTCGTGCTTGTCCGGAGAGCGGGCCTTGGGCCAGTCTGGGGCATCGGAGCGAGAAGGGACGACGATGGACGTAATCAGTGCCTATCGGATGGCATGGCGCCTGAAACTGCCTTTGCTTCTGGCGCATCTGGCCACCCTGGCGCTCTTTGCCGGGCTGCTCGTGCCGGCGGTTTCCCTCGCGCTGCGGATGGCGGTCGCCATTTCGGGCCGTCCGGCGCTGACGGACAAGGACATCGCCCTGTTTCTCCTGTCGCCGGCCGGCGCGATCGCGATGCTTGCCGTCGGGGCGTTGTTCCTTTCCGTGCAGGTCGTCGGTTTCGCAGTCAAGATGGCCATTCTGTCCTCCGCGGCTGACGGGAGGAGACCGACCTTCGCCGCGCCGCTGGCGCGGGTGGCAGGCCTGGCGCCGAGGATTCTGCGTCTTGCGCTCGGCTTCGTCCTGCGTGTGCTCGGGCTGACGCTGCCCTTCCTCGCGGCTGCCGGCATCGTCGCTCTGATTCTGCTCGGAGACTACGACATCAACTATTACCTCACCGCCCGCCCGCCCAGTTTCCTCGCTGCGGTCGGGCTGATCGCGGCCATCCTCGCGGCGCTCTTATTTGTTCTGGTCCCGCGCCTGATGGCCTGGGCGCTGGCGCTTCCGCTCGTGCTTTTCGGGAACGTGGCGCCGCGCGAGGCGTTCCGCGAAAGCGCGGCGCGCATGTCGGGCCGCCGCGTCGCCCTTGCGCGGCGGCTCGCGCTCTGGGCCGGCGCGGCGCTGGCGCTCGGAGCGCTCGCCGCGCTGGCGGCGGGGCTGGCCGGTCGGGCCGGCGCAGCCCTTGCCGGAGACGATCTCGGCCAGCTGGCGCCGCTCCTGCTCGGCGCGGCCGGGCTGCTCGCCGTGCTGAACATCCTGGTGGCCGCGCTGAGTTCCGGGGCGCTCGCCTGTCTCTTGCTCGCCGAGGCGGGATGGCCCGATGACGCGGCCGCGCAGGGCGCGGTGTCGGCCTCCGGGACACGCCGAGCGCAGCTGCTGGCCGCCGGCCTCGCCGCCTTCGCGGGCCTCGGCATCCTTGCGGGTGGTATGACGGCCCCGCCCATCGCGGCCCCGGACGACATCGTGGTGATCGCCCATCGCGGTGGCGCGGCCGGGCAGCCGGAGAACACGATGCCCGCGTTCGAACAGGGAATCGCGGAGGGGGCCGACTGGCTCGAGATCGACGTGCAGGAGAGCGCCGAAGGCGAGGTCATCGTCTTCCACGACAGCGATTTCATGAAGATCGCGGGCGACCCGATCAAGGTCTGGGACGTCACCTCCTCCGACCTCGACCGCCTCGACGTGGGGGCGTGGTTCTCTCCGGATCACGCCGGTACCCGGGTGCCGCGGCTCTCCGAGGTTCTGGATGCGGCGCGCGGCCGTTCGATGGTCCTCATCGAACTCAAATACTATGGCCACCAGGTCGCGCTGGAAGAGCGCGTGGCCGCCGAGGTCGAGGCGGCCGGCATGGTGCAGGAAGTAGCGGCCATGTCCCTTTCGCCGGAGGGCGCCTCGCGGATGAAGGCGATCCGGCCGGGCTGGCAGGTCGGGCTTCTGGCGGCGACGGCGCTCGGCCCGCTGGACCGGCTCGCGGCCGACTTCCTCGCCGTGAATGCCGCCATGGCGACGCCGCGGCTTCTTCGCCGCGCGGCGGCCGCGGACAAGCCCGTCTATGTCTGGACCGTCAACGATGCAGCAGGCATGGCCCGCATGGCCGCGCTCGGCGTGTCCGGTCTCATCACGGATCGCCCGGCTCTGGCCCGCTCGGTGCTGGAGGAGATGGCGGCGCTCTCTGCGCCGGAACGCCTCGTTCTCACGCTGGCGGATCGTCTGGGGATCGCCGGGGACGGCCCGGAAATGCGCGATGCGGATCCGTGACGCCGCATGCAGGCACGGCCGTCTTGCGGCGCTGCTCGTGCTCGCCCTGGTCGTCGGAATGCCCGCCGCCGCGCCCGCGCAGGGCGCGCTCGAGCGGAACGCCCATGTCCGCCTGATGGCGCGGGTGGCCGAGCCGGGCACGCAGCTCGCGCCCTTCACGACGGACGGTTGCTCAGGCGGTATGTCGGACGTCTGGACCTTCGTCAGCGAGGCGCTGCCTGCCTTCGCGCGCGTCCATGGCGGGACGCCCCCCTGGGAAGATTGCTGCGTGGTGCATGACCGCGCCTATCACGACGCGGGCGGCGCACATGACGCCGGGACGAGCTTCGAGGCCCGGCGTGCGGCGGACCGGGAGCTCCGGGCCTGCGTGCGCGCCTCGGTGGAGGGGCGAGAGGAGGCGCTGGCCGAGAGCTATGGCCTGGGGCCCGAAGCGGTCCGCACGGTTTACGCCCTGATCGCGGCGGCGATGTATCGTGCCGTGCGGGCTGGCGGCGGGCCGTGCACCGGTCTGCCCTGGCGCTGGGGCTACGGCTGGCCGAATTGCTGAGACAGGCGCCCGGTCAGCACTTGATCCTTTCCATCTTCGGATCCAGCAGGGGCTTGAGGGACGCTTGTGCCGCGACCCGGCGGCCTGCGACGTCGATCGACCAGTCGCCGCCGCCGGCGATCTCCGCCGTCAGCGGTTCCCCGAGTTCGGCGAAACCGATGCCCACCGCCCCGCCGAGGCTGTGACCGTACGCGCCCACCTGGATGTAGCCGACGGGGCGCCGGTCGAGATGGATGGTCTCCCGCCCGTGAAGCAGCGGCTCCGGGTCCTTCAGCAGGAACTGCAGCATCCGCCGCCTGGGCACGCCGGCCGCCTTGATCCCGGCCAGCGCATCGCGCCCGATGAAGCCGCCCGGCTTGTCGAGCTTCACGGCGAAGCCGAGCCCGGCCTCGATCGGGGTGTCGGTGTTGTCCACGTCCACCCCGAAATCGCGATACGCCTTCTCCAGCCGCAGCGACGAGAGCGTCTGCATGCCGGCGTTGCGAAGGCCGAGATCCCGCCCGGCTTCCACGAGAAGATCGTGAACCTGCACCGCGTGCAGGCTCGGCACGTGCAATTCCCAGCCGAGCTCGCCCACATAGGTGACGCGCAGGGCCAGCACCTCGAAGAAGCCCACGTCGATCGTCCGGGCGGACATGAAGGGGAAGGCTTCGTTGGAGAGGTCGGCCTCGCTGACCCTCTGCATCAGCGCGCGCGCCTTCGGTCCGTGGACGTTGATCTGCGTGATCCCGGCCGTGATGTCGGTGATCGTCACGAACTCGTCCGCCCCGATGTGCCGGCGCATCCACGTCTCGGTGTGGCCGTGGGAGTTCTCTCCGACGACCACGACGAAGCGATCTTCGGCCAGGCGGGTCACCGTGAGATCGGCCTCGAAGCCGCCGCGCGCGTTCGTCCAGGCCGTGTAGACCACGCGGCCCGGCGCGACATCCACCTCGTTGCAGCTGAGACGGTTCAGGAGCGCGCAGGCGTCCCGGCCCTGCACGAGGAACTTGGCCATCGACGACATGTCCATGAGGATCACGTCCTCCCGCGCGGCGCGGTGTTCCTCCGCGTGCCAGCGCCACCAGTTCTGCCGGCCCCAGCCGTAGCTCTCGATCCCGGCCTCCTCCGGCGTGGGAGCGAACCAGTCGGGCAGTTCCCAGCCATGGCTTTCGCTGAAATACGCGCCTGCGGCTTTCAGACGGCCGTGAAGCGCCGATTGCTTGAGCCCGCGCGCCGTCTTGAAGCTTTCGTTCGGGAAATGCGCGCCGAAGCTCTTGGCGAGCAGTTCGGGCGTCCGGGCACGGCGGAAGGCCGGGGTGTTGTGGCTCCCGTCCGCGAAGCGGTCGACGTTGAACGCCGTGTGGTCGACGGGGCAATGTCCCTCGGCGATCCAGTGGGCGAGGGCCATGCCGAGGCCGGGGCCGTTCAGGATCCCGAGCGAGTTGAGCCCGGCCGCCACCCAGCAGTTGCCGAGGCCCGGCGCTTCCCCGACCAGGGGCGCGAGATCGGGCGTGAAGCTCTCCGGGCCGCAGAAGAGCTTCCGGATGCCGGCGGTCGCGGCGGCCGGCACGCGCCGGAAGGCGGCTTCGAGATGCGGCGCCACGCGGTCCCAGTCGGGCGCGATCTCGCCGAAGGCGAACTCCTCCGGTATCCCGTCCACCTGCCAGGGTGCGGCGTCGGGCTCGAAGAGGCCGACGAGCAGCCCGCCGACCTCTTCCCTGAAATAGGCGTAGCTGTGGGCGTCCTCCAGAAGGGGCAGATCCCGGGTGACGCCCTCCATGGGTTCGGTGATGAGGTAGTAGTGCTCGGCCGCCTGAAGCGGCAGGTTGACGCCTGCGCGGGCGCCGATCTGGCGCGACCACATGCCCGCGCAGATCACGACGTGCTCGGCCGTGATGTCGCCCTTCTCCGTGTGCACGCCGACCGCGCGGCCATTCCGGGTCAGGATGTCGATGACGGGCGTCTCCTCGAAGATCCGCGCCCCTCGGTCTCTCGCGGCGCGGGCGAGCGCCATGGTCGTGTCCACGGGATTGGTGCGCCCCTCGAGCGGATACCAGAAGGCGGAGAGCGTGCTGGAGAAATCCCCGATCGGAAAACGCTCGGCCGCGTCCGCGGGCGAGATTTCATGCACCTCGATGCCGAAGCGGTTCATGAAGGCGGCGCCCCGCCGCATCTCCTCCAGCCGCTCGGCCGTGTCCGCGGGCTGGATGTAGCCGACCTGGCGAAACCCCGTCGGCTGGCCCGTCTCGGCCGCGAGTCCGGCGATGAGGTCGCGCCCGTAGCGGTAGAGCTCGCACTCCCACTCGCTTCCGAGCACGGCGGGCACGATCTCGCCCGCGGCGTGCCAAGTGGTTCCCGACGTGAGCCTGTCGCGCTCGAGGACCACGACGTCGGTGATCCCGAGCTTGGCGACATGATAGGCGAGATTGCAGCCGATGGACCCGCCCCCGATGATGACGACCTGGGCCTGCGGCGGGAGTGTCTGGGTCATTAAGCGGGCTTCCCTTGTGGCTGGAACATCTGACCGCATCGTTGTCTTGACGCGGCGTGGAAATCAAGAAATTGATTGAACGAGCATTCAACGGAGTGCCTGATGGCAGATGCCTCCCCCAGCAAGCCGCCTCGCACCGCGCCGCCGGAAACGCGCCGGAGGCAGCTGATCGAGGCCACCATCACCTGCATCGGCAAGCACGGCATATCGGGCACCACGCTCTCGGCCGTGACGCGCGAGGCGGGCCTGTCGGCGGGCCTCGCGAATTTCCATTTCAAGAGCAAGGATGCCTTGCTCACGCAAACCCTGAGCTTTCTCGCCGAGGAGCACCGGGCGCTTTGGGTCGGCAAGCTCGGCCAGGCGGATCTCGGACCGGCCGACAAGCTTCGGGCGATCGTGGACGCCCAGTTCCACCCGACCATCTGCAACCGGCGGAAGCTGGCGGTCTGGTTCGCCTTCTTCGGAGAGGCCGGGCATCGCAAGGCCTACCGCAAGACCTCGTCCGCCATCGACATGGAGCGCCAGGAGGTCTGTGCGGATCTCTGCCGCAAGGTCATCGCGGAAGGCGGTTATGGCGAGATTTCGGCGGAGGCGGTCGCGCTCACGCTCGAAGGCTTGTTCGACGGCCTGTGGCTGAACATGCTGATGTATCCCGCCCGCTTCACCCGGCGGCAGGCGCACGCGCAAGTGCTGGCCTATCTCGCCCTGGTGTTTCCCCACCATCTGAACGGTGACGCGGACGCTTTCGGAGCGGTTTTCTAGCGCGAAGCAAACGCGCCGGCCCGGATGCGTTCTCACGCCTCCATCACGTCCTGCTTCGGCTGCTCGAACATCGACCCGTCCTGCTCGGCGGTCCCGAAGAGGTGACCGCAGGCGTCCATGCGCATCCGTGATCGAGGCGTGCCCGAGCAGCGTCTGGGTCCGCCCTGCCTCGTCTTCCCCAAACGAGGCCCCGTGCGCTTTCGGGCGCCTCGGAGCGCAAGGCCGCGAGCGCCCGGCGACGCCGGGGCGCGTGATCCAGGATCAGGCGGATCTCCTCCTTCGCAGGGGTGGTCCTCCCGTTTTCCTCCATCCGGCTCGAAAGCCTGCTCCAGGGAGCAGTGAGAGGGACTGGAAGAATCGTCAAAGGGCTTCGAAACAGAGCGCGTCGAGATTGATGATCCCTGCGCCGAAGACCTCGTCTGGGCCCGCCTCGCCGGCGTCGCGCGCGACCGCGCGAAGCGCCGCCGCGACCTCCGTCGCTGGGAGATCCGGCTGCGACTGGCGCATGAGGGCCGCCGCGGCGGTTGCGAACGGCACCGCGAATGATGTGCCGGTCTTCCAACGCGCCCCGCTGACCGAGGCTGCCGTCCAGACCTCCACGCCGGGTGCGGCAAGATCCACATGCGTGCCCCTCACCGCGCGTCGATAGACCTCTCCGCCGCGATCGACGGCGGTCACCGCGATCACCGGTGCGTAGGCCGCGGGATAGGCCGGTTCTGCCGCCGGCCCCGCATTGCCGACCGAGGCCGTCAGGACGACGTCGCGCTCGCTCACGAGACGCTCCACCACGTCAGCCAGAACCGTGTTGGGCGGACCCGCAAGGCTGAGGTTGATGACGGACACTCCTTCCGAGGCGAGGAGATCCAACGCCTCCAGAAGGCTGAAGACGTCGGCCCGCTCGTCGCGCCCGACACGATGGAACGCGTCCACGGCGACGAGCCGCGAACCAGGCAGAAGCCCGGGCGACCTGCTGCCGGGCTGACCGACGAGGAGCGCGGCGACCGCCGTGCCGTGGATGGCGCGGGATGGGTGCAGGTCGTCCCCGCCAAGGCGCGTCACCTCCAGAAGCGCGCCGGCGAAGGTCTCGTGGTCCTCGTTGATGCCGGTATCGATCATGCCAATCGGCCCGCTCGCCCCGCAATCGACCTCTCGCGGGAGGCCGTGGGGCCAGTCGCGCATGACGCTGGCGGGACATTCGCGGCCGAGACATTCGCCGGATGCGCCCTGCTCGGGCCGGTAGTAGTGATTGAAATCCGCATCCTGCCCGCTGGGCACAGCACGCGCGGCCTGGCGCGCCTCCTCCAGCGTCAGATCGGGCGGGATGGCCAACCGGCGCGATACCGCGGCGAAGCCGGACAATTGCCGCTCTTCGACGACGGTGAAGCCTTGAGCGAGAAGCGCCGCAAGGTCGCCATCGCTGAGCGCGAGCGTCACGATCTCGTCGGGCGCCGCGGTCGGAGGCGGCGGCGACGGCGCGCGCGGGACGGGTGCGGGGGCCGGTTGCCTCGGCGTTCCGAAGAGGTTCTCGAAAAAGCCGCCCCCGCCGCCACCCGACCGTGCCGCACGCGATCCGCCATCGTCGTCGTCATCGTCATCGTCCCGCATGCTGCGCCCACCGTCATCATCGTCGTCGTCACCACCACCGCCGTCATCGTCGTCATCCGCCCAGGCGGCGGTCGAGAACCCACCGACAGCAACATCCGGCGGCAACGCGGCGTGAAGCGTGAGGAAGAGGGCCGCGAGTGTCGCGACGAGAAGGGCTCTTGTCATGGCGGTGCGTCTCGTGTCGTCTCCACGGTGTGACGGGATAACGTCCCGTCAGGATAGATATTCCGCGCGGCCTGCGCAGGAAAGGTCAGGGCAAGCGATGCGGGACGCCTTCGAGCAGGACCTCGTGGCCGCGCTGCCAAAACTGAGGCGCTTCGCGCTGTCGCTCTGCCGCAATGGCGACGTGGCGGACGACCTGGTTCAGACCACGGTCGAACGCGCCGTTGCCGGTCGCGCCCGCTACGATCCTGCGACACGGATCGAGGCATGGCTGTTCCGGATCCTCAGGAACGCCTGGATCGACCAGACCCGCCGAGCCGCGACACGGGGAACCGAGATCGACGTGGCGGACGCGCCCGAGGCGGCCATTGTGGACGGGCCGCGCGTGACCGAAAGCGCGCTGATGCTGCAGCGGACGGAGGCCGCGATGGCCACCCTGCCTGCCGGGCAGCGGGAGGTCATGGTTCTCGTCTGTTTCGAAGAGATGTCCTATGCCGAGGCGGCCGAGATTCTGGGCATCCCCAAGGGCACGGTGATGAGCCGGCTGGCACGCGGCCGTGCCGCGCTGGCGCAGAAGCTCGGAATAACCTGAGCGCCGGCGCGTTGTCCGTACGGGGGAAAGGAGAGGGACGCATGAACCGGCACGGGTTCGACGATGCGACACTGATGGCCTATGCCGACGGCGCGCTGGACTCCGACGCGGCGCGGCTCGTGGCCGAGGCCGCCGAAGGCGATTCCGAACTGGCCGCGCGCATCCGGATGTTCCGCGAAACCGGTGAGCTTCTCGGCGCGCTCGGCGCCGCGCGACCGCACCAGCCTTTGCCCGACGATCTCACCGAGCGCGTGGAGCGGACAGTGGCGTCTGCGCGGCGGGAACACACTGTCGTGCCCATGGCTGCGCGGCGTCCGCCGTGGCGCCCGGTGGCGTTCGCGGCCAGCGTCGCGCTCGTCGTGGGGGTGATCGGTGGCATCGTGGCAAGCCTCGCCCTGCGAGGGCCGGAGCCCTCGGGGGCGGGCCTCGCCGTTTTCGACACGCCGGGAATGGAGCGCGCGCTCGAGAGCCTCCCGGCCGGCGCGCGCGGACAGGCGGACGGCGGCCGGGTCGAGATCATCGCCTCCTTCCTGACGCAAGACGGGGTGCTCTGTCGCGAATTCGAGTTCGAGGGAGCCGACGCCTCGAGGCTCGTCTCGGTCGCCTGCCGCGAGGGCGAAAACTGGATCACTCGCTTCGTCGTGGCAACGCAGGGAGCGGATGATGCGAGCTACCAACCCGCCTCGTCGCTCGCGGCGCTGGACGCCTATCTCTCGGCGATCGGCGCTGGCCCGCCCATGTCGCAAGAGGAAGAGGCCGCGCGCCTTTCGGTGATCGACTGACCGTCGCCGGCTGAGCAGGCGTCGCGGAACACGGAAGGACGCAAAAACGAAAACGCCCCGCGCAAGGCGGGGCGCTCAGACCTTTCAGCAGCCTGCAGGTTCACCGCTGCGACGGATCAGTCGTCGTCATCGTCGCCGCCTCCCGAACCGCCAGCATCGTCGCTGCCGCCTCCAGAGCCGCCATCGTCGTCGTCATCGCGGCCGCCGAGCCCGCCGCCGTCGTCGTCGTCGTCATCGCGGCCGCCGTCATCATCGTCGTCGTCGAAGCCGTCATCATCGTCGTCGTCGAAGCCGTCATCATCGTCGTCGTCGAAGCCGTCGTCATCGTCGTCGTCGAAGCCGTTGTCATCGTCGTCGTCGAAGCCGTCGTCATCATCATCGTCATCGTCATCGTCGCGCTCGGCATTCATGCGGCGAATGTCGCTCACGCTGAGATCGTCTCCCCCGCCACGGCGCCACAGCCGGTTGGCAGCGCGCGTGCCGAAGGCGGACTCGAGCTCCTGGTAGGAGAGCAGTCCGTTGCCGTCGGTATCGACATCGGAGAAGCGCATCGACTGCGCGGATGCGGCCGAGGCGGCCATCAGCAGCGCCGCGACACTGGCGGTCAGCAGGAGATTGCGGTGTTTCATGATCCAGTCCTTTCATGCAGGCGAGTGTTTCTCGGGCCGGGTTCAGTCGGCACCACCGTCGTGACCGCCCCCGTCCTCGTCATCGTCGTCTCCTTGCGATGCGTCCGCGAAAGCGGACCACATAAGGAAAACGAACGCTGAGGCCGCCTATTCCCGTCCCCGGGAACTTTTTTCGGCTGTCGGCTCGACGGGCGCCCGCCCGGCGAGCCGCAGGTAAAGACGGCGCCCGGCCGCCAGAACCGGATAGAGACGCGCTGCGCGACGTGGGCTGGAGAAGGCCCTGCGCTGGATGCGGTTGAACACACCACCCCCGGCCGAGGATAGCGTGGCGAGCAGATGCACCGCGCCGTCGCCGAAGAACACCTCGTCCTGCCACAGCACGACCATCCCCGAATCGAGATCGTAGCCCGCGCGCTGGATGTCCCGGACCCGCGCGTCGCCCTCGCGCGCATTGACGAGCTCCACTTCGCCGACCGCCTCCCGCAGGCGCATCATCGACACGTAGGACGTGCAGAACGGGCAATCGCCGTCGTAGATCACCGTTATCCCCGGTCCGGTCATCTGGTCGCTCCGCGATTTCGCTTCCTCTCGGGGAATAACGTGCCGCGACGCTCGTAATTCCTTCGGATCATTGTAATGCGGAGACCGAAGATGACGACCGTTGCCGACACGCCCAGCGATGCCGCGGCCCGCACCGCCCGCGCGGTGCAGAGCCTGCGCGCGGCCCTTTCGCGACCGGTTTCGCCGCTGTCGCTCGCGGTCTTCCGCATCGCCTTGGGCGCGTTGCTTCTCTGGGATTGCTGGCGGTTCATAAAGCATGACCGCATCTATCGCTACTGGATCCAGCCCGACTTCCACTTCACCTATCCCGGCTTCCACTGGGTCGAGCCGCTCCCCGAGCCGGGGATCTGGGTCGCCTGGCTCGGCATGGGGGTCTCGGCGCTTCTGGTGATGCTGGGCCTGTTCTACCGCGTCGCGATCGTCGCGCTTGCGGTGCTCTTCAGTTACTTTTTCCTGCTCGACAAGACGGAATACCTCAACCACTTCTACCTCGTCATCCTGTTCCTGATCCTGCTTTGCTTCCTGCCCGCGCACCGGGCGCTGTCGCTCGACGCCAAGCTGTTTCCCGGCGTGCGCGGCGACAGCGTGCCCTATGCCAGCATCGCGATCCTGCGTGCGCAGATGGAGATCATGCTGATATACGCGGGGCTGGTGAAGCTCACCCCGGACTGGCTGCAGGGCGAGCCGCTCGGTATGTGGCTGCGGCCGCAGGCCGGCGACTTCGCCTTCGGGTTCCTGTTCCACTACGACTGGGTGATCCTGCTCGGCACATGGGGGACCGTGGCGTTGCATGTCCTCGGCGCGCCGCTGCTCCTGTGGCGCCGCACGCGGCTTGCGACCTTCTTCCTTTATTGCGCCTTCCACATGGCCAATGCCGCCTTCTTCAACATCGGCATCTTCCCCTGGCTGACCATCGCGGCCACCACGATCTTCTTCGCGCCGGACTGGCCGCTGCGGCTCGCCCGCTGGTTCCACGGCCTTTTCGAGGAACTGCCTGCCTCTTCCGCCGTGACGACACCGGCCGCCTCGGCCTCGAGCGGCGCCGCGAAGCTCATCCCCGCGGCCGCGATCGCCGCGATGGGCGTCTGGATCGCCGTGCAGATCGTTCTGCCGATCCGAGCCGGCGCCTTCCCGACAGAGGTGCGGTGGAGCGGCGACGGCCACCGCTTCTCCTGGCGGATGCGCATCTACGACCGCGACGCCGAGGGCGTCTTCGTCGTCCGGTCCGGAGATGAGGTGTGGGAGGTCGATCCGACCGACTACCTGACCCGGCGGCAGGCTTGGAAGATGATGGTCCGCTCCGACATGGTCCACCAGTTCGCCAACTACCTGGAGGAGGTCTGGCTCGAGGCCGGGCACCAGGATGTCGAGGTTCGGGCGGAAATCTGGAAGTCGCTCAACGGCCGCCCGCCACAGCTCTTCGTCGATCCGGAGTTCGATCTCACCTCGGTGGGACTGGCCTATGCACGGCCTGACAGCTGGGTGCTGCCGAACCAGGTGCCCGTCTGGGGGATCGCCGAGACGGGCCGCACCAACCCGGCCTCCGACCCGATGGTCACGCCGTGACATGGCTTCACGGACTGAGCTGTTGCAGACATGCGCGGCGGCTTCGCGCTTGAGAACAAGTTCGAATGCAGGTTCGTTGCGATAACCTGACGTGGCAGAGCGAACAGGTTGACCCCGTCGTTGCCGCCGGGGACAAGCGCCGCGCCTGTCGCCATCGTCGCGCCGGCGGCGAGGTGGCGGAGTGCGCCGAGCAGGGCGGCGACGACGGGCGCGAGCGCCAGCCCCGCCGTCATTTCGCGTCCCTCCTGGACGGGGCGACCGGGCGGTCCGACTCGCTGCGTCTGCGAGGCGATGGGTTCAGCATGGTGGCAGATCCTCTCCTGCTTCGATATGGACGCTCTGGCACGCATGCACAGCGGGCCTGAAGCGAGGCGCCAAGGATCGTGAGGCCAGGTGATCCAGCGCACCGCGATGCGATGGGAAGCGCGATGGCGACCGCGCGAAGAGCGCGCCCGTCGTGCGGCGATCGGAACGGGGATATCGTGCCGGCCACCCGGGACAGCTGCTCCGGGGCTCTTTGGGGGACAGGGCGCCGCGGGGCGGCCGACGACGTCAGCTTACGCCACCTGCGCGGACTGGGGCCAATCAGCTTCGTTCACGAACCCGCGCCGGGATCGTGTTCGCGGCGTGATGTTTCAGGCCGTGGCGCGGCCGTGAAGAGAGTTGTGTGGCGCGCTTCCCGGACGGTGCGGTAGCGCCTTGGACGACAGACGCATCCGGCCCGGCCCGGAGCCCCACCAGACGCAGTGAGCCAGAGACATGACCGAAGACGAAATTCCGGACCGCGCGAGCATGCCTCCGGGCAACCCGAGCTACCCGTTCGGCCCCTGCCGTTTCGTCGATCGCCAGTATTTCATGGTGATCTACGGGACCGACACGGAAGCGATCCGCGCCTGGCTGCCCGAGCCGCTGGCGCCCGGTGGCTCCGGCACCGTGGTCTGCGAGTGGATCGACATGCCCGACAGTTCCGGTTTCGGCAGCTACCGCGAGTCGCGGTTTCGTCATCCCCGCCACGCTGCGAGGCGTTCCCGTCAATTACACCGCGACGATGTTCCTGAACGACGAGCCGCCGGTCACCGCCGGGCGCGAGATCCGGGGTTTTCCTTGGCGCTGGGGCGAGCCCACGCTCGACGTTCGTGCCGACACGTTCACGGGGACGCTCGCATGTTCCGGCGAACGGGTGGCGATGGGCACGATGGCCTGCAAGCCCGAGCGGCTCGCCTGCGACCCAGAGGACTGCGCGGCCCGGCTCGCCAAGACCACCGTGAACCTCAAGCTTCTGCCCTGCGTCACCGGCCGGACGCTGGTCGCGCAACTCGTCGCCTTCGAGATGACCGGCATTCTCGTGAAGGGCACTTGGCGCGGGCCGGCGCGTCGGCCCCTCGTGCCCCATGTCCACGCGCCCCTGGCCGACCTGCCGGTGCGCCGCGTGGTCG
>CAZPCU010000004.1:0-21242 GCA_964585075.1 uncultured Rhodobacterales bacterium | reverse complement strand
AAGCTCGCGGCGCTCGTCGACACGCGCTCCTACGCGCGGGCGCTCTCGCCCGAGGAAAACCCGGTGCCTGCAATCCGGGACATGGCCCGGCGCATCGCGACGCTTCGCGCCAGCGCGGGTGGCGGCAATCCGGAGATCGAGACCCATGCCGGCGACAACGCCGCGCGGCGGTCGATGGCTCTGGCGGCCTTCGAGGCGGAGCTCTTCGCATGATCCGGATCGGCTGGTTCACCCCCATCTCCGCCGAAACGGGGATCGCGCAGTATTCCCGGAGCGTGCTGGAAGCTCTGGCGCGGCTTTTTGCGTCCGACGAGCTGGAGGTGGTGGTCTTCCATCCCGCCACCGACGCGGACAGCCTCGCCATGCCCTTCCCCATGATCGAGATCTCGGAAAGCCTGCTGCGATCCGATTTCGACTCGCTGTTCGACATCGCGGTCTACCATCTCGGCAACAACGACCTGAAACACGGGCCGATCTTCGCCACGCTCCTGCGCCATCCCGGCCTGGCCGTGATGCACGACCATGTCTACCTCCATTACCTCGCCGGAGCGTCGGTGCGGAACGGCCATGTCGGCGCCGCCTTCGGGGCCCTGGTGCACGAGGCCGGCGGCCCTGACGCCTTCACCTTCCTGGCCGAAAGCGGTGTGCTCCGTTGCGACCAGGGCGCCTTCCGGTTCACGCCTTGGGAGACGGGCTGGGCCGCGGAGGTGCCCCTGAGCGGGCAGGTCGCGCGCATGGCGCTCGGTGCCGTCGTGCATTCCCGCTTCGCGGAACGCGGCCTCGGCGAGGGATATCCCGGCCCCCTGCTGCGGCTCTTCATGCCGCGCCCGGCCGGGATCGAGGCGGGGCCCCGCCCGGGCGCGCATGGCGGCCGGCTGCACCTCGTCGCATCGGGCCATATCGGGCGGACCAAGGGGCTTTCGCGTCTCGTGGACGCGTTCCGCCGCGAACCGGCGCTTGCCGAGACGTTCCGCGTCACCATCGCCGGCTTCGCCAGCGATCCGGTTTTCCTCGACACGCTGCGCGAGGAAATCGACGCCGCGCACCTGCATGGCGCGATAGACCTGAGGATCGCCCCGGACGAGCGCGAGCTGGAACGCCTCATGGCCGCCGCGGACCTCTTCTACAATCTCAGATTTCCCAACACGGAAGGCGCGTCGCTCTCGCTCGTGGAACAGCTCGCGCATGGCCGCCCCGTCATCGCCTACCGGAGCGGCTGCTTCGCCGAGATCCCCGAGGAGGCCGCCTTCCTGCTCGACCGGCAGGCGGGCACGGAGGGCCTCGTCGCGCTTCTGGAGCGCGTCGCCGCCGGGCGCGAGACGCTCGCCGAGCGCGGCGCGGCCGCGCGGCGGCATGTCGAGGACGCCACGGCGGAGCGCTACGCCACCGAGCTCGTGGCATTCCTTCGCTCGAAGCGCGACTCGTTGCGGCAGCGGGCAGACCTCCTTTGCGCGCGCCGGCGGCGGGCTCTCCCGGTCCCGGGCGATGAGGCGCCATGGTTCCGCGCCGCGATCGACGCGCGGCGGGCGATCGGCGGGCTCTTCGACGGAACCCTCCTCGTCCCCGACAACTTCCCCGCGCTATCGCCCGAGGCGAAAGGGCGTTACGTGGCGCTCAATCTTCTCGACGCGCGGACCGAGCCCGACAGCGAAGCGCGGATCGGACAGATCCTCGAAGAACTCGACTCCGTGGAGCTCTGCCGCGTGCTCGGGGAGCTGACGTCATGCGCGCGGATCGAGGTGGACGGCCGCACCGACGCGCTCGTGCCGCTCAACGCACTCCGGCCTCTCGGCTGTTCCCTCGCGGCCTGGCGGATCCTCGCCGTTCTCCCTGCGGAACGCGCGGTTCCCATGGCCCTGGCCGGCCTCGATCACGCTCGCGATCCCGACGAGGTGGCCGCGTTCGTCGATGCCTGCCGGCGCGCCGGGTTCCGCGCGGCGATGCGCGAATGGCTGAGGGAAAGCCGGCCCGTGCCCGGCCCGCCGCGGGACGTCCTCGACTGGCTGCAGCGCCCGGAAATCGAAGAGCTCGAGAAGAGCAAGCCGGTGCCTCGGGGCAGCGACCTTCTCGCGCGCGCCCGCGGGGCCAACCCCGATACGGAGCTTCGGTTCCATGGCTTCCACGGCGCGGAGGAGATCGGCGTCTGGACCGCCCGCAAGCGCGCGGCCCTTTTCCTGAATGTCGGCGAAGACGGCCCCGCATCGCTTTCCGTGGCGGCCTCGACCCTGCCCGCGGCCGGCAACGGCCAGGTGCTGACAGTCACCGAACTGCGCAGCGGCCGCGTGACGGAGGCGACCCGCGACAGCGCGGAACGGAGATGGACATGGCAGGCCGCGCTCGCAGGCTTCGCCGGACCGCTTCGGATCACCGTGGAGTGCCCGCGCCTTCTGCGCCCCTGCGACACGATGGATTCCGCCGACCCGCGCGCTCTGGGTGTGCTGCTGGAGCGGGTGACGCTAGGCTGAAGCATCGTGCGGGCGCTGGCGGCACGATCGGTATGCCAGGAGCGGACAGGTGCGTTTCATTCTCCATATCGGGATCAACAAGACGGGCACCTCGAGCCTTCAGCGGACGCTCTCGGAGAACGCCGGGGCGCTTCGGGCGGCGGGCATCTGCTATCCCGAAACCGGTCGCGGTGGGGGCGCCGCCCACCACGACCTCTCGCGCGCGCTGAAGGGCATGCCCGCCGAGCGCCTCGGGCTGCCCCCCGCCTGGCGGGAGGCGTTCCTGGCGGAGGCCGAGAGCTGCGCCAGATGCGTCGTGTCGAGCGAGGATTTCGCCACCATGCCGGACCCGGCGAAGGCGGCCACGCTCTTCCCGCCGGGAGAGACGCGGGTGGTCGTCTACTTGAGAGAACACGTGTCGCACCTGGTGTCGTGGTATCAGCAATATATCCACTCGACACCAAGCTCTCTGGATTTTTCGGATTTTGCCAAACTCAATCGCAAGGCTTTCAAATCGATCCTCGACGCCTGGGCAAGTGTATACGGATCGGAGAGCCTTGTGGTCCGGCTCTATGATCGCACTGCACTGACAAACTCCGACATCGTAGCCGACTTTGCCAGCAGCGTTCTGCCTCAAGCGCGGCCTTTGCTTTCCGAAACAGTCCGGGCCAACAACCCCAGCCTCGCGGGGAACCTGTTCTTTCTGAAGCGCGCGCTGAACCTCGTGTCTTCGGGAGCAGAGCTTACGAGAAGAGTTCAGCAAGAACTCAGCCGCCTCGCCCTCTTCGATCCGACCTTTCAAGGCAGAATTCCAGTCGACGCCGCGACCGTTGCCCACCTTGCGACTCAGTTTTCGGAGGATCGCAAGGCCCTCGCGCGAGATTTCGGAATCGACATGGCACCGCCAAGCGGGGCGATCGAAGGCCCCGCGGCGCCAGATCTCTCGCGGCTGCGCTCCGACATCGAGCTGATTAGATCCGAAGCGGCAAAACGCGACTTCGACATCGTTCCGCTCATCGACCGGCTGCTCGACGCCTTCTCCCCGGCCGCATAGGGGCGTCGCCCTCACCCGGCGGGCGCGAAACTGACGAGGCAGCGCAGGCCGGCCGGGATGGCGAGGTCGGGGTTCGGAAGTTCGACGCGCACGCCGAAGGTGCCGCTCGCGGGATCGAAGACGCGGTCGATGGCGGTGACGCTGCCCTCGTAGCGGCCCGAGATCGGCGGGTCGGGGCGGACGACCGCGCTCATGCCGCGCTCGAGTTCGCGATACATTTCGATCGGCAGATAGGCCTCCACATGCAGCGGATCGAGCTGGGCGATGCGGGCGATCACCACGTCGCTGCTCGCGAATTCACCGGTGAAGAGAAGCCGCTCCAGCACCTCCCCGTCGAGCGGGCTGCGGATCGTCCGCTGGCGAAGCAGTTCCTCGGCGCGCTCCAGTTCGAGCGCGGCGATGCGCTGGCGCATCTCGGCCATGGCGACCTCCCGCGCGGCCACCTCGACGCTCGCCTCCGCCTCCTCGAGGTCGCCGAGCGGCGCGATGTTGCGCTCGACGAGGGTGGCGAGCCGCCCGGCCTGGCTGCGCGCCAGCTTCAGCCGGGCCTGCGCCGCCTCGATCTCGGCGTCGCTCCCGGCGCGTTCGCGCTGGAGCGTCACCGCCGTCTCCTCGAGCCCGGATTCGAGGCGCGCGATCGGCTGGCCCGCGCGGACCACGTCGCCCCGTTCCACGCTGATCTCCTCGATGAGGCCGCCGGCGGGGCTCGCGATCTCCACCTCGACGGCGGGTTCGATCACGCATTCGAAGGCGCGCGGCTCTTCCTGCGCGGCGGTGCCGCCCCCGGCGACGATCAGCGCGCCGAGCAGGGCGCCGACGCGCCGGCCCGGGATCGCGGGCAGACTCAGGGCCATGTCGTTTCCTCTTCCATGCAATTCATTCGGGACGCCCGGCGAAGGCCAGGAGCTTGTGAAGGCTGTCGTCCACCCGCAGGAGCGCCCGTCGGGCGCGCGCGTTCTGCCGCTCCGCGGACCGCTGGGCACGGCGGAAGAGCGCGCGCCCCGGCCCCTGGCCCGCCGGCCCGCCCCACCGCGCAAGGGTGCGCAGCAGCGGCGCGGAGACGGTCCGCAGAAGCTCGTCGTCGAGGGCGAGCACGGCCTCGGCGGTCCCGGGCTGGCCCTGCCGCGCCGTGCGGCCCAGGAGCTGACGGTCGATCCGCGCGGAGTCGTGGCGCTCCGTCAGCATGACGTGCAGCCCGCCCTTCTCCAGCACCTCGGGCGCCACCTCGATATGGACCCCGCGGCCGGCCATGTTGGTGGCGACGGTGACGCGGCCGGGCTGGCCGGCCTCGGCGATGACCTCGGCCTCCTCCCTGTCGTTCATCGCGTTCAGAACCTGATGGGCGACGCCCTCGGCCTCGAGCCGGGCGGAGATCGCCGCCGAGGCGGCGACGGTGCGCGTGCCGATCAGCACCGCCCGCCCCTCGGACTGGAGCGCGCGGACCCGCGCCGCGATGCGATCGAGCTTGCGGCGCTCGTCGCGCACCACGCGCGTGCCGAGATCCCGGCGGCGCACCGGAAGGCGCGTGGGCACCCGCACCGTGCCGATGCGGTAGACGGACGCGATCTCCCGGCGCACCTCGCGCGCCGTGCCTGTCATGCCCGAAAGCAGCAGATAGCGGCCGAAGAAGCGCTGGTAGGTGTTGCGCGCCAGCGCCACCTTGCGCGGCGTGACCTCCACGCCCTCCTTCACCTCCACGAGCTGGTGCAGCCCGTCGTTCCAGGAGCGTTCCGGCATGAGCCGGCCGGTGTACTCGTCCACGATCACCACCTGGCCGTCCTGGACGACGTAGTGTTCGTCGCGGCGGTAGAAGAGCCGCGCCGCCAGGGCCTGGCGCACCGCCTGCTCGCGCTGGACGCGCATCCGCCAGGGCCCGTCGAGACGGGCGGCGAGCTGCTCGAGCCGTGTCTTGCCCATGGGCAGGAGCTCGATGCGCCGCTCGTCGCGGAAAAGGCGGTAATCCATCCCCTCGCGCAGCCGGTCGGCGAGGGAATGCGCCGTCTCGGCCCAGGCGCGCTCGGCCTCCGCGTCGGTCTCCTGCGAGAGGATGAGCGGCGTGCGCGCCTCGTCGATCAACACGCTGTCGGCCTCGTCCACGATGGCGAAGCGAAGCCCCCGCATGGCCGGGAGCCGCGTCTCGCCGCCCGGCCGGCGGCAGAGCCGCTCGAGCTTGAGCGCCGTGGGCGAGGCGTCCTCGCCCATGCGAAGCCGGTCGCGCAGGTAGTCGAAGGCGATCTGCTTGTTCGCGGCATAGACGACATCGCGGGCATAGACGGCCGGCCTCTCGGCTTGCGGCGTGTCCTGCTCGATGCAGCCCACGGTCAGACCCAACCATTCGAAGAGCGGCCGCATCCCGTCCGCGTCGCGCCGGGCGAGATAGTCGTTCACCGTGACGACATGGGCGGGATGGCCGGCCAGCGCGGCGGTGGCCGCCGCGAGCGCGGCGACGAGGCTCTTGCCCTCGCCCGTGGCCATCTCCACGAGGCAGCCGTCCAGCATGGTAAGGGCGGCCCGCACCTGCACGTCGTAGGGCGTGAGCCCGAGAGACCGGACCGCCGCCTCTCGCACCACGGCCAGAAGCTCCGGCATCGCCGCGCTTCTGAGCCCGTCGCGGATCGCGGCGTTGCGCGCGGCGACGAGGCGCAGGCGCAGGGCGGGCTCGTCGAGCGCACGGAGCGCCGGCGCGAGCCTGATCGCCCGGCGCGTCTGCCGGGACAGGCGCAGGCGGCGGGCCGGCCCGGCCAGCCCGAACGCCCAGGCGAGCGCCGCCTGGGCCTTGCGTTCAAGCTCGCCCTGCCGCTCATCTTCCCGCTCGGGGAAGATATGCAGCGACGCCGGCCTCGCGCCGGCGCCCGCGATCGGCGCGGCGAGCGGCATGGCCGGGACCGTTCAGCTCACTCGGCGGTCTCGGAGGCCTTGGCCTCTTCGGCCGCGTCGCCCTCGGCGCCGCCGTCGCCACGCTTCGCGCTCTGGAAGGTGAGCGGGGTGTCCTCCGCCCCGTCTCCGCCCGAGCGCTCCGCGATCTCGGCGAAATGCCGGAGCGAGGCGAGGTGCAGGAAGGTGCATTCGAGCTCGTCGGTCGCCATCATCTGCCCGAGCGTCTCGGGGTCGAGCGCCTTCAGCTTCTCGCGATCCACCGTCATGAAGCCGGTGAGCGAGCGGCGCTCGCCGCCCGGCATGGTGAACTGCGCCTGCATGGGGCGCAGCAGGTCGAGGTCCACGAGGCGCTTGCAGTAGGCGCGGCTGCGGTTGAAGCGCGCCTGGTAGTCCTGCAGGAAGGCGAGCACGTTCTGGAGATACTGCGTGCGGTTGCCCTCGGAATCGAAGAGCCGCTCGCCGCGGTCGTTCTCGTTCACGCCGTCGAAGCTCTCGTCGATGTGCAGGATGAGCTGGTTCTCGGCCGCCTGGTGGCCGAACACGAAGGGGTAGCGGCGCACGAAGGCGGGAATGTAGCGCCCGCCCCAGGTGCCGTCGGAGGTGACGAAGGCGTTGCGCTCGCCGGCGACCCCGAGGATCGCCGTCGGGATGACGTTCTCACCCTCGCCGGCGAAGACGATCGGATACTCGGCGCCCGCGTCGGCGAACTCCGAGGCCGTGAGCGGCACGGAGTTCACCTTGCTCGCGAAGGCGTAGGTGTCGCCCGTCTTCACGCTGGTCTTGGCGTGCCGCTTGAAACTCACGGGCACGGCGTTGTCGTAGAAAAGCAGTTGCGTCGCCATGGCACTCTCCTATCAGGTCAGGCTTCCCGGTCTTGCGCGCAAGCGGCCGTCTGCATGTCCCGAAGGACGCGCGAGCGTACCCCCGTCCGCTCCACTTGCCGTAGAGTGAACCAGAAATGAACGGGCCGCGCCAAGACTATATTTGGAAGTGGCGCAGAAAGACTTGCCGGACCCGGCGGTAGACGCGCTCGGCCACCGGCGTGGGCTCGTGCACGAAACGGACATAGGCGCGCTCGCCGATTGTTTCGAAGGACATCCCCTCGTCGATCGCAAGCTCCAGATGCAGGAGATTCGCGAGGGCGCGATCCGGAGCGGCGGGATCGAGGGCGATCCGTCCGCCGCCCGTGGTGGCGAGCGCGAGAGAGGGCAGCCCGGCATCGAGCGCCGGGGTCTCCCGTTCCACGCGAGCAGGCCAGACGGTGGCCGGGTCGCTCGCGAAGCGGATGTCGATCCGCTCGGCCTGTCGCACGAGGTCGCTGTCGCGCTCGCCCACCACCGCGCGGACGAGCGGCTCCTCCGGGTCGCTCACGTATCCGAGAAGGGCGCCCTTCGGAACGAAGCGGCCGGGCAGGTCCGTCGTGCGGGGCATCGCCACGCGCCCGCCGGTGACCGCGCGGACCTCGAGCGCGGCCAGCCGCTCGCGGGCGAGCGCCAGGTCGGCCTCCGCGTGTTCCAGTTCGCGCTCCACGATGCGTGCCGCCGTCGGATCCTCGAACATCAGCGCGTCGCGGCGGCGGGCAAGCTCCTCCACCGTCACCTCGAGCAGCCCCACGCGCGAGTCGAGGAGCGGGTCGGTCATCCGCACGAGCGGCGTGCCGGGCTCGACCGCCTCTCCCTGCGCGACGAGGATTTCCTCCACCACCCCGTCGGTGCCGGCATGGACCGCGGCTTCCCCCGGCACCCAGAGCACGCCCTCGCTCACCGTGGAATAGGGCAGCGGCACGAAGAGAAGCGCCGCGGCGGCAGCGCCGACCGTGCCCCCCATGATGGCGAGCGCGCGCCCGCGGCGGCGGCGGAGCTTCGGGCTCGCGAACAGGAACCAGACATGTTTCGCGAGCGGCACGCCGAACATCAGCAGCACAGACCAGATGGCGAGAAGGATGCCGAGCGAGAAGAACATCGAGGAGACGAGCAGGACGATCACCACCGTGATGAAGATCCGGTAGGCGAAGGCCGCGAGGGCATAGAAGAAGAACCAGCCCGCCTCTCCCGGCGCGGTGGCCGGATTCTTCGCGTCGTCGATGCCGAGCATGTGCTTCTGGATCAGGTAGCCGATGTAGCGGTTGGACCGCTGCCCGAGATTGGGAATCTCGAGAATGTCGCTCAGCACGTAGTAGCCGTCGAACCGCAGGAGCGGGTTGCCGTTGAAGAAGAGCGTCGAGACGCCGCCGATCAGCATGACGTTGAAGGCGAAGGCGCTCACGAGGCCGCTTTCGGCGTTCACCCAGACGATCATGGCGATGGCCGCGAGGCCGATCTCCACCAGGATGCCGGCGCCCGCCACGAAGGCCCGGCGCCACTTGCTCGGGAAGGACAGGCTGTCCGAGGCGTCCACGTAGGGCACCGGCATGAAGACGAGGAACATGATGCCGATCTCGTGGACCTCGCCGCCCCAGCGGGTGATGGCGTAGGCGTGGCCGAGCTCGTGTATGGCCTTCACGAGCGGATAGACGAGCAGTAGCAGCAAGATGTTTTCGGTGCTGAGCACCCGGTCGAGCACATTCGCGGTAAGCTCGTCCCAGTGGGTCGCGGCCAGCGTGATCCCGTAGCCCAGAAGCCCGAGGTAGAGCAGGAGGCCGAAAACCGAGAAGAAGGGCCGCGCCAGCGGGATGGTCACGCGCAGGAAGCCCTCCGGGTCGATGAGCGGCAGACGGATGGCGAGCGGGTTCATCACGCTCTTGACCGTCTTCTTCCATTTCTGCTTCTCGCCTCGCTCCACCATCTCGGCGATGTCGGGCACGCCTTCCCCCTGAAGCACGTCGGCGCCGTGCAGCTGCCCGAGGATCTCGATGATCCTGCCCTGGCTCAGGGTGTCGTCGTCGAGCTGGCGCTCGGCGATCTGCCAGACCTCGTCGAGCGTCCGCGTGCCGTCGAGAAGCGAGGCCACGAAATAGCTCGAGGGCGAGAAGCGGTGATAGCGGCCCGAGGTGCGGTCCTGCAGGACATACCAGAGCTCCCCGCGGTAGAGCGTGCGGAAGAAGCGCGTATGGCTGCGCAGGCGCGGCCGCTTGTCCGCCACCCGGTACCAGGAGCTGCTGTAGAAGCTTTCCGCCATCGCCCCTCTCCCGTCAGGGGCGCCATTGCCAGGTGGCCAGCCGGAGCCAGTTCACCAGCCGGCGGGTCCAGATCTCCACCACGAGACGCTCGTCGATCGACACCCGCGCGACGCCTTCCATGCTGGGGCGAAGCCACGCGTCGCGGCTGTCGAGCTCGGCCTCGACGCGGAAGAAGTTCCGACCGTCGGCCTGGTTGGCCACCGGCGTGATCGCGGTGACGGCGAACCCGAGCGGCATGTCGGGCTGGGCGGCGAGGCGGAGCTGGCCCTCCTGGCCCGGGGCGATCTCGGCGAGGTCCGCCTCGTCCACCTCGATCACCACGCGATAGTCGTCGAGCGGGGCGACCTTGAAGAGTTCCTCGCCGCGTTCCACCGCGCCGCCGATGGACTGCGAAAGGTCGCCGGAGACGACCACGCCGTCGAATGGTGCGACGATCCGCGTCCGCTCGATCTGCTCGTCGATCAGGGCGAGCTGTGCATCGGCCTGGGCGATCTGGCTCTGGATGATGCTGGCCTCGGCGCGCTCCCGCTCGGCCAGCGCGCGGTCGAACTCGATCTCGCGCTGCCGGCGCGAGGTCTGCCAGCGCAGCCGTTCGAGCAGGAGCTCCTGGTCGTTCAGCGTGGCGAGAAGCTCGCCCTCGTCCACCGTCTCGCCGGGGCGCACCGTGGCCGACTGGATGTAACCGTCGAAGGGGGCGACGACGGTGCGCTGGATCGCGCCCTCGAGCCGCGCCGGAGCGGCGATCTCGAAATCCCCCGTCACGGTCAGCCCGAGCCACAGAAGCGCCGCTGCGGCGATGGTGGCGAGCTTGCGCCCGATGTAGCGCGGCCCGAGGATCGCGGTGACCTGGTTCCAGACGACCTCGGCGGCCTTGGTTACCAGCATCCGGTCGTTCTTGCGGATCTCCGTGATGACGGGGCCGACCATGCTGGCCACCGTGTCGGCGAGTTCCACCGTCTCCTCGTCGAAGGGCCGCCCCTTCGGCCGCTCGAGCGTCAGCGCGCCCACGAGTTCGCCCTTCGCCTGCAGGGGCACCGTCAGGACCGACCCCGCCTTCTGCGCGTCGGCCAGCTCCTCGTGCATGCGCGTGATGCGGTAATCCCAGTGGCCCGGCTGCGGGTAGAGGACGATGTCGTTCTGGTCGAGCGCCTCGTCCATGGCGTGGCCGATGTCGCGGACCACGTTCATCTTGCGCCCGAAGCTGGAGGCGTGGCTGAGCGCCGCGACGCGGGTCCGCTTGCGCCGCCGGAACCCGAGCCCCACCTGGTCGCAGTCCAGCCGCGCGGCGAGCGTGGTCACCAGCGCGGAGGCCGCGTTCCTGAAGCGGCGCTGCTCGAGGACGACGGCGAGGATCGCGAGCGCCCGCTCGGTGCGGTCGTGGAGCGCCGCGTCGGTCGCGCTCTGCTCTCGCCGAAGCAGCGCCTCCAGCCAGCCGGCGCCCCACTGGAGCTGGCGCATCGCCTCGGCCGCAGAGGCCCCCTGCGCGCCGAGGGTGACGGCGATGGCGCCGTAGAGTCGCCCGTCCACCGTGATGGGATACGCCACGGTGCCGGGGCCACGCCCGGCGCCCGAGATCACGACGCCCTGGCGCTGCTCGATGGCGCGGTCCACGGCGAGCCGCGCTTCCGCGCTCACCTCCTCGCTGCGGGGCCAGGTCGCGGCCGGCGTGAACGGGCCGGTCTCGGGCTCGCCGAGCACGACCGCGGCGGCCGCGGCGCCGGGGATATGGCGGCACTGCAGCCCCAGCCAGGCCCGCACGAAGTCCTGCGCCGAACCCGCCTCCCGGAACTGCGCCCAAAGCGACTGGTCGAGCACCGCCACGCTCGGCGCGGCGCTCTCCCGGCTCTGGCCCTGTTCCGCCTCGATACCTCCGCTCATGGCTGCAGCATAACGTCGTGCCGGCCCTGCGTCACCGCCCGAAGAGGCCCGAGAGGCGCTGCATGAGCGAACTGGCCGCGGCGTGCCACTGCACCCGGCTCTGTCCGGCGTCGCGCGGCGGCGCCGCCACCGGTTCGGGATCGGCCGGCGCCTCCGGCACCCCGGGCAGGGCGGCCAGGCCGCGCGCCGTGTCGGGATCGGTGAAGGTTCCGGTGCGCTCGTCGAAGACCAGCGTGGCCGGATCGTCGAAGCGGGTTCCGGGCTCGAGCGTCGCGTTCATCACGTGGGCGGGATCGACGCTCTCGATGTGGTCGAAGCCCAGCGTGTGGCCAAGCTCGTGCAGCAGCACGCTGAAGAGGTCCATCCGGTCCTCGGCGGCGCTGCCCGCCTCGGCGCGCCACACGCCCTCGCCGTCCTGGACGAAGCCCGCTTCATCGGCCGGAGACACCTCGACGAACCAGCCGTGGCCGGCGCCGTCCACGTCCACGACGATGCGGTCGCCCGCCGTCTCGCCAAGAAGCAGGCCGTCCAGATCGGCCACCGTCACCGAGACGTCCTCGAGCGCCTCGATCTGCTCGGCGTCCAGAAGGCCGGTGGCGATCCAGGTCTCCCGCGCGGCTTCCAGAACCGTCTCGGCGGTCGCCTGGTCGATGTCCGTCCCGGCAGGCGCCGGCGCGGTCGGCGCATGGGCCGCGGTCAGGTTCAGCATGACGACGGGCGCCTCCGGCGGGCAGGGCACGGGCGCGCAGATCGTGTCGATGAAGGGTTCGACCTTGGCGCGGAGCGCCTCGCCCGTGGCCGGCACGAAGATGAAGTCGCTCCGGCCCGCCGCGGCCTGGAAGAGGCCGAGCATGTCGGCGATCCGCGCATCGCGGTCGGCCGGATCGAGACTTGCCTCGACCTCGACGTCGCCGGTGCCGCCGCGGATGAAGTCGGGACCCGCATCGCCGACGAGCGTGTCGAAGATCGAGCGCCCGCCTTCCACGCGGTCGCTGCCGTCATTGCCGAAGAGCAGGTCTCCCGGTTGCATGGTGGCGCCGAACTCGCCTTCGTAGCCGCCGCCCAGGATCACGTCGTCACCGGGCCCGCCGTCGGCGAGGTCGATCCCGTTCGACATGAAGAGTCGGTCGTGCCCGGCACCGCCCAGCACCACGTGACGCCAGAGCGTGCTCGGATAGGAGTCCGGGAACTCGTAGTCGGCAAGCGCCGGGCTGATGCCCATCCAGACGAGATCGTTGCCATCGCCGCCGTCCACGAAATCATGGCCGTAGCCCGAGCTGATCGTGTCGTTGCCCCCGAGGCCCTTGATCGCGTTGTTGCGCTCGTTGGCCCTCAGGTTGTCCGAGAACTGCGATCCCGCGATGTCCTCGAAGGCGTCGCCCGACCAGAGCTTCACGCTGCCGTCCTTGTCGCCCAGCGTCACGAGGTCGCTGTAGGACTGCAGCTCGTCCTCGAAGAGGAACACCTCGACCGGCCCGTGGAAGTTGGTGAAATCGAGCGCGTCGCCGGTGTCGTTGGGCAGCCCCACCGGCACGTCCACACCGGGAACCCCGTCGCCGTCGTCGTCCGGATTGGTGGTGTCGGTGAAGGTTCCGGCCTCGACGAGGAAGTCCTCGCCCAGCCGCTCGCCGGCGAAGACGTAATTGTCGTCGCCCGCGCCGCCGTAGGCCCAGTCATCGCCGCGCCCGAGCTCGATCGTGTCTCCGAACCCGCTCGCGGGATCGAGCAGCGTGAGACCCGTCACCGCGAAGGGGTCGAAGTTCGGCGCGTCCAGCCGGGCGGAGGGATCGCGCTTGGATTCGTCCTCGATGTTGATCTGGATGACCTCTCCGTCGAAGAGGCGGACGCGGGCGTTGTCGCCGGCCACGACGTCGTCGCCGTCCTCGCCGTAGACGAAGTCCGCCCCGTCGCCGCCGACGATCACGTCGCCGTCCACGCCGGTGGAGATCTTGTCGCCCGCGTCCGTGATGCCGCGGGACTCCGACGTCATCTCGAAGACCTCGCGCTCGAAGATCCGGATCTCGCCCTGGTCGCCGAGCACGCGGTCGCTGTCGAAATCGCCCTGCGGCACGATCGCGTCCTTGTCGGCCCCGCCCACGATCTGCAGCGCGGAAAGCTGCGGCCGGTAGCGGTAGTCCGGCTTGCCGTCCCGCGCCTGCCCGAGGATGCGCAAGCTGAAGTCGTCGCCAACCACGTCCTTGAAGACGAGGACGTTGGACTTCGCCAGCGGCTCGGCCGGATCGTAGAGGCGGAATTCGCCCTCGAAGGCGGCCGGGCGATAGTCCTCGACCGAGTAGACGGCGCCGTCCGCGGCGACCAATTGAACGTCCGCCGCGTAGCGCCGCCAGTTCAGATCCGGCGCGATGTAGACGTAGACGTCGTAGGCTTCGTCAGCCCCGTAGTGCTGGTCGAGATCGGCCACATCGACCCCGAGCACGTAAGGGTTGCCCGTCAGGGCGCGCCCGTTGAACAGCCGGCCGTTCTGGGTGTCGGGATCGATGTCCGCGCTCTCCGCCACGTTCGTCCGGCGCGCCTCGATGGTGCCGAGTTCGCGGCCGACGGTCACGCGCACGCCCTCGGCGAGGGTGTAGGTCTCCTCCTCGGTGCCCTTGAAGCCGTTCTCGTCGTTCAGCCCGTCGGTCGGATCGTCGTAATGGCCGAGGTCCTGGGTGTCGATGTTGTTCCAGCCCTCGTGCGAGACATAACCAAGCTGGCCCTCGACGAAGCCCTCGGGGACCCCGGAGCCGAAGTTCATCCCGATGGACCGGACATCCGCACCGGAAAGCGCATCGTCCACGGCATTGTGCGGGCCCGTGTCGCCGGTCTCGATGCAGTCCTCGCCCTGCCCGCCGATGACGGCGTCGTCGCCGTTGCCGGTGACGATCACGTCGTCGAAGGAGAAGGCCTCCGAGATCGTGAGCGCCTGCATGTTGCGCAGCTCGCCAATGCGATCCTGCGTCGGGTCGGTGATCGGCTCGGTCAGCAGGAATGTCGCGCGGCCGTTGTCGCCGAAGACCGCGTCGTAGTCGAGATGGCCGACATCGGCGTCGCCCTGGGTCTCGATCCAGTCGTTGCCGGTGCCGCCGAAGACCACGTCGTCCCCGCCGCCGGTGTAGATGGCATCGTTGCCGCCGACCTCGAGATCCACGCTTTCGGCACGGTCGATCGGGTGCGAGCGGCCCACGATCTGGAAGCCCGCGATCGTCGGAATCGTGCGCGCCTCGGCACCGCGCGGCTGGCTGATCTCGATGACGAGGCGATCGTCGCTTTGCCCGCCGAGCGCCACGTAGTTGCCGATGGCGGGCGCGTTCGGATCCTGGCTGTCCGACAGGATGTAGGTGCCGTCGAAATGCACATGCCGCGGATCGCTGACGTAGAAGGTGTCGTCGGAGCCGACCTTGACGATCCGGGTGCCGGGGCCCGTCGCCGGGCTCGTGCCGTTGTCGTTGTCGAGGTAGATGTAGACGTCGTATTCCTCGAAGTGATCGGCGAGCCCGTCCACCACGATCTCGATGGTCTGGTTGCGCGGCACCCAGACCATTCCTTCGTAAAGACGGTTGTCCGGATCATCCCCGTTGAAGAGCTGGTTGTGGGTATCGAAGCGCGCGCGCTGGTCGCCGAAATAGCGCAGGTCGTCGCGGTAGTCGTCCTCGTCCCAGAAGATGTCCTCGCCCGCGTAGTCCGCATCCGTGTAGCCGAACCCGTCCGTGCGGTCCGTGTCGTCGTAGATCGGGAGGTTCTGGGTCTTCTGGCGCCAGCCGACGAACACGCCGGGCAGGTGCAGGCCCGCATCGGTTTCGACGAACTCGCCTGCGTCGTCGCCCAGAGTGCCCGACGGCGTGCGCAGGTTGTTCCAGTTGTCCTCGCGCGGCGCCGGCAGACCGTTCACCGAGATCGAGTCGTTGGTGCCGGCGACGCCGTTCACGTCGGCCTGGCCGGGACGGTTGTCGAAGTTGAAGCTCAGCGTCGTGAACTCCTCGCCCCAGCCGTCGTTGCCGGACGGGCCGTCGAAGGCCTCGGAGCCGTTGAGCGTGACCCGGCCGTTGTCGCCGAAGACGACGTCGCGCAGGTTCTGCAGCGGCCCGGTGTCGATCACGTCGTCGCCCGCGCCGCCCATCAGCACGTCCTGCCCCTGGCCGCCGAAGATCTGGTCGTTGCCGCCGTTCTGCGGCCCGACGCCGATCACCTCGGTCACGGTGTCCAGTTCCGTGGTCTGGATCTTCTGCAGCGGCTCGGGCGGCAGGTTCGGATCCTCGACCGTCTGGATCACCACGCCGTGGTCCCCGAAGAGGACGTCGCGGAAGATCTCGTCGGGTGCGGCCGCGCCGCCGTCGGCGCTGCCCGGCCCGTCGCCGTAGATCACGTCGTCGCCGGCCGTCAGGTCGTCGCGCACCGGCGACGGCGCGGGCTGGAGCGTGGTGCCGTCCGAGGCCACTGTCGGGTCGAGCGTGGGCAGCGGGCTGAGGTCCACCGTGGCGATGTCGAGCGCGCGGGTGAGAATATCGACGTTCACGCCGCTGTCGCCGTAGATGTGGTCGGTGCCGCGCTGGCCCTCGATCGTGTCGTTGCCCGAGCCGCCGGCGAGGTGGTCGCCTGCCTGGCTGCCGATGATGAGGTCGTCGCCCACCCCGCCATAGGCGGTGATCCCGACGCTCGGAAGATCCGCCGAGTCGAGCCCGGCGAAGAGCGCGCTCGCGTCGATGATGTCGTTGCCCGCGAAGCTGTAGGGGTTGGCGAGCGGGAACACCCACTCGTCGTCCTCGTTGTCGCCGTCGGGCAGGAGCGGGAACGGATCGAAGGGCTTCTCGCCGAAATCGGCGCCGAGCACGCTGAACGGCTGGCCCGAATACCACACGCCGTCCTGGCTGGTGTCGCCGTAGACGACGAGCGGGCTGTCGGGGCCGGCCCCGCCGGTGATGTCGAAGCGGTCGCCGCCGATGCGTGTGCCACCGTCGAGGCGCGGATTGAAGCCCGCGACGGTGACGGTGCCCTCGATCGGCAGGCCGACGCGGTCGTACTCCACGACCATGGTGCCGCCGTCGATGGACGCCACCGTGGCGAAGCCCGGCAGGCCCTCGATGGTGACCTCCTGACCCGTGAAGAAGCCGCGCTCCTCCCAGCCGCCGGTCTCGAGCACGAGGTCGATGGTGCCATCGCCCTTCTCGCAGCAGTCGAGGTCGAGCTCTACCTCGCCGGTCACGCGGCGCGGCTCGGAGACGTGGATGTCGCAGGTGCCGAGAGTGCCGTCGGCGGGCAGCGCCGGGCCGTCGAGCACGAGCACCGCGCCGGCGCCCCAGCCCTCGAAGGCGTCGGCGGGCGCGAGCGCCGGATCGGCGTTCTCGATGGCGAGGATCTGCCGCGTCTCGGCCTCCCCGTCGATCTGCACGTAGTCGCCCACCTCGAAATCGTCGTCGGCCCAGGAGAGGCCGTCGCCCCGGGTGAGCTCGACGTTGCCGCCCACGTTCTCGCCGAGCATCTCGACGCAGAGCGAGAGGGGACGGTTGCCGCCGCCGTGGAGCACGGTGAGCCCGCCATGCGGCCCCTGCACCGAGAGCTCGAGATCGAGCGCCGCCGCATCGGAAAGCGTGGCGTTCTCCAGCACCAGAGTCTCGCCGCCGTCCTCGATCGCGATGAGCCGCACGGACTGGTCCTGGCCGTCGCCCACGACGCGGACGAGATGGCCCTCCAGGAAGCCGTCCCCGGCCCAGTCGCCGCCGTCGGACCGGGTCACCCGGGTCTGGTTGCCGGTGGTGGCGACGGCGTAGCTGCCCGCCACCTCCACGAGCGGGTCGGTGGCCGTCACCGTCACCTCGCCGGTCAGCGCCGGCAGCGGGTCGCCCGAGAGCACGAGGATCGAGTTGTCGTTCGGGTCCTGTCCCTCCGGCGTCACGGCGTCGTCGATGGCCTCGACCGTCCAGCTGCCGGCCACGCCCTCGATCTCGACGAACTGGCCGGGCAGGAAGCCGAGCGCCAGCCAGTCGATGCCCGCGCGCGAGAGCGTGCCGCCGTTGCCGCCGGCGTCGGGCGTCGCGGTGAACTCGCCCGTGGCCTGCACCGCGGGCGCCGGGTTCAGCGTGCCCTGCACGTCCATCGTGTCGTTGCCCTCGCCGAGCATGACGTTCACGACCTCGATGGTGCTCTCGCCTTCGTCGGTGGAGAAGCCGCCGCCCGTGAGCGTGATCTTGCCCCAGCTGATGCCGCCCGGCACCACCGTGGGCTCGCCGAAGTCGTTGGCCGAGGCGGGGCCGAAGTCGAGTTCCTCCGCCATGCCGAAGCCGGTCAGCGTCGTTTCGGTCATCACGCCCGAGCCGTCTTCCTGGCTCGAGTCGTTGAAGATGTTTAGCACGTCGATCTGCTGGCTCTCCGGCGGCTGCTGGCCGATGGCGATCAGGAAGTCATCCGCCTCGCCGGGCAGCTTGAGGCCGTTCTGGAGCGAGCGGTCGGCGCCGGTGACGCCGCCCTCCACCTGGAGAGGCCCGCGCAGCTTAGACAGGAGATGCGACTGCGCCGGGAAGACCTTGGCGCCGGCGCGCGTGATCGGCGTGTCGAAGTTCGGATCCGCCTCGAGGCCGATCTCGCGCTCCATCCAGTAGTCGGCGTCGGTGAAGGTGACGACAGGGGCGATGCGCACGACGCGCACGGTGTCGTCGGCCGCGTCGGTGAGCCAGCCGGGCAGCGCGGCGCCCTCGGTGATCTGGAGCTTCTCGTCCTTGCTGTCGTTGTCGCCGCGGATGAGCTCGATCTTCACCTCGATCTCGTTCGAAGGGTTGTCGAGGTCGATGATCCGCACCCACTGGCCCTCGAGGAACCCGTCGGTCAGCCAGCCGGTGCCGTCCACGCGCACGAGCTGCTCGCCGCCGAAATCGGGATCGAGATCCTCGTCGGCGCGCACGACGCCCTCGAAGATGCCCACATCCGCGAGATCGGAAAGCACCGCGTCCTCGGCACTGGCCTGGCCGGCCCCGGCGAAGGCCTCCTCGAGCGTGATCGTGAGGTCGCTCACGGCGGCGATGGTGTAGTCGCCGTCGAAGCCCGCGCCGAGATTGGCCACGCGGATCCGGTCGCCGGCCTCGAAGCCTTCATCGACGAAGGAGCCGAAGGACTGCGCCACGCCGTCGCGGCTGATCGTGCCCTGCCCGCCCAGGGTCTCGGCGACCGCCTGGCCCTGGAACTTCTGGGTGGCGCGGAGCCCGCCGATCTCGTCGTAGTCGGCCGGCGTCACCGGGGCGCCGTCGATCGAGATCACGTCGGCCAGCCCGTCGGGGACCACGGCCACGTCCACGGAGCTGCCCGCCTCGGGCGCGCCGGTGAGGCGCACCGTGTAGCTGTCGCCCACCGTCTCGTCGGCCGCGGTGTCGAGATCGTCACGGATGAGCTGCGTGTCGCCGCCGCTCTCCTGGACCAGCGCGCCCGCCGTGTCGTCGTCGAGCACGTTGACCTCGAAGAGGCTCGGGCCGGAACGGAGGTTGGGGAACACGTAATCCGCGTCGAGGGTGAGCGCGTCGTCGCGCTCCACCGAGATCGCCACGCCGTCCGGATCCTCGACCCGCGCGTCGTTCCGCGCCTCGACGTCGATCACGACATAGTCGTCCCAGTCGCCCGGCTCGAACGCGATGCGAAGCTCGCCGTCCGCGCCCGTGAAGACGCGGGAGTCGGAGCTGGAGAGCTTGATCTCCTGGTCGGCCTCGAGATCGAGGCCGAGTTTCACCACCACCGTGTCGGTGGGCGCCTTGGAGAGGCGCACCAGCATCTGGTCGGCAAGGCCCGTCGTCGCGTCGCCCTCGATCACCGTGGTGTCGGCGTCCTCAACGAAGCTGCCGGTCACGGGATCGTAGCTGCCGGCCTCGATCTCGAAGATCTGCACGCCCGGCGTGTCGTTGTCCCGGAGCTCCACCTCGACGTTGCGCACGTCGATACCGTCGTATTCGGCCACGTTGGAGATGACGCTGTGCTGCGAGACGACGCGGATGTCGCCCTCGGCGCGCGCGTCGTCGGGCGCGTAGAGGAAGACCTCCTGCAGCTGGTCCCAGTTGGTGTGATCGAAGGTCAGCACCACCGAACGGTTCTCGACCGGCACCGCGGCCCCGTCCACCGTCACGGTGCGCTGGAAGTCGCCGTCCGCGGGGTTCGCCGGGTCGGCCGGCGGCGTGGTCGAAAGCCACATGCTGTCGCCCGGGCCGCTCGGCAGCGGCGCGGGGTTGAGGAAGCTGTTGTCTTCCTCCTCCTGCGTGGAGCGCGCCGCCGAGACGGTGACGTAGACCACCTCGCCCACCTCGAGCTCCTTGGCGAGCCGCACGGTGTAGCTGTCGGTCGCGGCCTCGCCGCCGCCTTCCAGCAGACCGGTGAAGCCGCCGCTCTCCTCGATCACCACGAGGCCCTCTTCGCCCGCGGAGACGTTGTAGTCGAAGCCGTCCACGAGGAGCCCGTCGTAGAACGGGTCGTCCGAGGAGACGAGGTGGTTCACCGCGCCCGAGGCGCCCTCGATCTCGCGCGTGACGATGTCCTCGTTGACGTCGCCGGCCACGTTGATCGTGTCGGAGCCGAGCCCGCCGATGACGCGGTAGAGCACGCCGAAGGCGGTGGACTGGACGAAGAACTCGTCGTCGCCCTGAAGGCCGTCGATCTCGATCACCTCTACGGTGTCGTAGCGGACGTTGAGGCCGGCGCCGAAGATGCCCTCGGCGGTGATCACGAAATCGTCGGCGAACTCGGTGCCGAGGATCACCACCTTGTCGAAGCCGGTGCCGCCCTCGATCGAGACCGGCGCGTTGACGTTGTAGCGCACCTCGTCGTTGCCGCCGCCCGCGCGCACGTCCACCGGCACGCCCACCGAGAAGTCGGAGCCGATGATCGGCACCGCCACGCCGTCCTCGTCGAGCACGATCACGTCGTCCGAGATGTCGCCCGGCGTCGCGTCGGCGTCGGCGCGGTTGATCACGCCGTCGCCGTTGGTGTCCACGTTCACCGCGTCGAGGTCGTCGGCGTCGATGTCGCCGTCGCCGTCCCAGTCCTGCGAGGAGACGGCGGCGAGCGCGAAGGCGCGCACGGTGAAGATGTCGTTGCCGTCGTCGCCCTCGAGCCGGAGCTCGGACTGGTTGGAGTAGACGGTGAACTCGTCCGAGCCCGTGCCGCCATGGGCCACCACGGGCGAGTTCGTGCCCGCCGAGAGCCAGCCGCGCGTCGTGGCCACGAGGTTCGGGAACTGGTCCTCGGGCAGAAGGCCGGCCTCGGCCGTCGAGCGCTTGAGCCCGAAGATCTGGCCGAACTGGAACCGGTCGTCGCCCGCGCCGCCGTCGAGCGTGGTGATCACGCTCGTGTCGTCGGAGAAGAAGGCGTCGTTGCCGCCCCGGCCCTCGACCGTGAGCCGCCCATTGATGCCGCGATCGTAGCTGATGCGCTGGACCTCGGCGAAGGGCTCGTTGCCCGTCGTCACGTCGCGGTAGGGATCCTCGTCCCCGTGCAGGATCGCCACGTAGGCCGGGCGGTCCGCCGTCTCGCCGGGAAGCTCCGCCGCCTGGCGCAGCAGGAAGATGTCGTCGGTGGCGTAGGGCTCGCCGGTCGCCGGGTCGATGCCGCTTTCCGCCGCGTCGAAGCCGTAGACGAAGAGCTCGTCCACCCCGCCGTTCTCCGCACCGGTGTCGAGCACGTTGACGATGTAGTTCCGCTGGTCGGGTCCGTTCGAGCCGAGCGTGAACACCTCGAAGGTGTCCGTGCCGCCCTCGCCGTCGAGGGTCAGCGTGTGGCGCGCGTCCTGCCGGCCGAGCGCCGTGAGCGCCGCGAGCTGCGCGGGCGAGGTCACCGTGGCGGTGTCCTGGAGGTAGTAGACCTGCACGAGGTCTTCGTTGCCGCCCGCGGCCACGTCGGTCTCCGA
>CAZPCU010000003.1:14888-22972 GCA_964585075.1 uncultured Rhodobacterales bacterium | reverse complement strand
ATGGATCACGGTGAGCCGGCCCGGACAGGCGGCGGCGATCTCTTCCAGGGCGGGCAGGCAGCGCGCGTCCTTCTCCACCGCGAGGACGTGCCGCGCCCCCTCGGCCAGAAGCCCGCGGGTGAGCCCCCCGGGCCCCGGCCCCACCTCCAGCACGTCGGCCTTCCCGAGATCGCCCGCCGCGCGCGCGATCTTGGCGGTGAGGTTCAGGTCCAGCAGGAAGTTCTGCCCGAGCGCCTTGCGCGCCGAGAGCCCGTGGCGGGCGATCACCTCTCGGAGCGGCGGCAGCCCGTCGATGGCGCTCATGCCGCCCCGCCCGAAAGCCGCCAGGCGAGCTCCAGGGCGGCGAGGGTGGAGGCGGGGTTGGCGCGGCCCGTGCCCGCGATGTCCAGCGCGGTGCCGTGGTCGGGCGAGGTGCGCACGAAGGGCAGGCCGAGGGTGAGGTTCACGCCCCGGTCGAAGTCGAGCGTCTTGACCGGGATCAGCGCCTGGTCGTGATACATGGCCACCGCCGCGTCGTAGCCCGCACGCGCCGCGGCGTGGAACATGGTGTCCGCCGGGCGCGGCCCGGAGAGGTCGAGCCCCTCGGCGCGGAGCCGCTCGACAAGGGGCGCGATCCACTCGATCTCTTCGCGGCCCATGCGGCCCGCCTCCCCGGCATGGGGGTTGAGGCCGGTCACCGCGATGCGCGGCCGCACGATCCCGAAAAGCGTCACCAGCGCGTCATGGGTGAGCCGGATGGCGCCTTCCAGCACCTCCGCGTCGAGCGCGCGCGGCACCTCGGAGAGCGGGATGTGGATCGTCGCCGGCACCACGCGAAGCTGCGGCGAGACGAGCATCATGGCCACGCGGTCCACCTCCGCCAGCGCGGCGAGATACTCGGTGTGGCCCGGAAAGGCGAAGCCCGCGCCCTCGGCGAGGACGGATTTCTGGATCGGCAGGGTGCAGAGCGCGCGCGCGCGGCCGCCCTGCACGAGGCGGACGCCGAGGGCGATGGCCTCGATCACCGCCGCCGCGTTGGCGGGGTCGGGGCGGCCGGGCCGCGCGGGCGCGGGGAAGGGCAGGCGGAGGAGGGGCAGGCCGCGCCGGGCGGCGTCCGCGGCTTCCTCGGGCGCGTCGATCTCGGCCACGGGGGCGCCTTCCGGCAGCTGCGCGGGATCGCCGATCAGGAAGAAGGGTCGCGCGGCGCCCATGGCCTCCCAGGCGCGGACGGCGAGCTCCGGGCCGATTCCGGCGGGCTCGCCGCAGCTCACCGCCACGGGCGGCGGCGCGCTCATGGCTCGATGATGCGCGCCTCGGAGCGCAGCTGCTGGAGCAGGTTGTCGGCGTAGGAGGCGAGGCGCCGGTTGCGAAGTCCGATCTCGATCTCCTCGCGCGAGACGTCCTCGGAGATCTCCGGGGTGCGGCCGCAGAGCATGAGCAGCACGAGATTGGCGTTCCCCGCGCTGTCGCGCCGTGTAAGCACGGTCGAGATCTCGCCGTCGTCCAGCTTCGAGAGCTCGATGGCGATGTCCTCCGGCACCTCCCCGGGCGGCAGGCTCACCCTCTCCAGCCGCTCGCCCGGCTGGCCGAGATTGACGCCGTAGAGGTCGTCGCACCGATCCACCGAGGCGCGGATCCGGGCGGCTTCGGAAAGCGCCGCCTCGCTGCGCCCGCCGGGGATCAGGTAGGTGGCATACTCGATCGCGGCGTATTCGGGCGCGGTGAATTCCGTCTCCTCGATGTCGCGGAGCTGGAAGAGCGCGAGCGCGCCCTCGAGCGGGATCGGATCGCTCACCTCGCCCGGCGCGAGGCCGAGGATGATCGGGCGCAGGCCGGGCGGCAGTCGCGTGAGGTCCTGCCAGGGCAGCTGCCCGCCGGCACGGGCCGACGGCGCGGCCGAGAAGCGCCGCGCGGCGGCGGTGAACTGCGCCTCGCTGGTGTATTCGGAGATCTCGTCGGCGCGGGCGCGCACCTCCTGCTGCCGGGCCGGGTCGATCGGCATCACGATCTCGGCCAGCCGCACGCGCACGTTGCCCGCGCCCTCGCCGCCGATGGCGCGGTCCACCTCGCCCTCGCTCACCTCGGCGCGGCCCGCGAAGCGGGTCTGCACCAGATTGCGCCAGCCGATGCCGGACTGCACGAAATCCACCAGCGTCTGGCGCGCCACGCCGTTCGCCTCGAGCGCCTCGACCAGCTCCTCGGGCGAGAGGTCGGCGCGGCCCGCGAATTCCGCGACGCCGGCGGCGAGTTCCTCCTCGGTCGGCAGGAGGCCGGCGCGGCGCACTTCGGTCAGCTTGAGCCGGTCTTCGATGAGCTGCTCGCGCGCCTGTTCGGCCGGATTGCCCGGCGCGTTCAGAATGATGAGGAACCGCTCGCGCTGCTCCAGCTCGTAGCGGGTTATCACCTGGTCGTTGACGATGATCGCCGGCGAGAAGAGACCCTGCGCCGCGAGCGGGCCCGCGAGGACCAGCGCGGCCGCCAGCGCAAGCCCCATGCGACGGGCCGCTACGGTGAGCGATTTCAGTTGCATGTGCGTCGGTACTCCTTGCCGCTGCCGCCCGTGCTAAACCCTTTGAGCGCGATCGTCAGCCCGAAATCCGTGCTGGGCTCGAGACTAGCGGAGGTGGCGTAGTTCCGCGAGGCGGAAAGCGCGACCTCCACGCACTCGTTGCGGTAGGCGATGCCGAGCTCCGCCCGCGCCGGGCGCTTGTCCGCGATGTCGTAGCGCCACTCGGCGCTGCCGGTCCAGTGCCGGCTGACGCGGTAGTCGGCATCGAAGCTCCACTCGGAGATGGCCTCGGCGCGCGACTCCGCGGCGTCGGCCGGCAGCAGCTGGTAGCGCGCCCCGAGGGCGAGGCGGTCGTTGTGCCAGGCGCCGCGCGCCTCCGCCTTCGTGATCTCGCCGAGCGAGCCGAAAAGCCCCCGCGCCCGGAGCGTGAGACCCTCGGCGAGGTCGAGATGGCCCGCCACCAGCCAGTCCGAAGACCTCCCGTCGAGCCCCGAGGCGCGGGTGAAGGCCGGGTCCGCCTCCTCCCGCCAGACGCGGCCGAAGACGAGCCCCGCGGTCCAGCCCTCGGGATCCTCCCGCAGCCAGCGCAGCCCCACCGCGCCGCGCAGGCCGCGCTCGCGGCGGTCCGAGGCGGGAAAGCGCGAGAGGGCGAGCAGGTTGGCTTCGTCGAACTCGGGCATGCTGCTCTCGTCGGCGGCGATGTCGGGACGTTCGCCCCCCGACCAGGCGACCATCGCCACCGGCTCCAGAAGCTGGCGCGCGCCGCCCGCCTCGGTGCGCGCGAGCGGCCAGCGCAGCTCGGCGCCGAGCGTCGGCGTGGCCAGGGTGGCGGCGTCGTCCCCGGTGCTGTCCTGCGCGACGTCGAAGTGGTCCAGGGCGACGCCCGCGGTCAGCCCGGCCCGGAGACCCATGGGCCCGGTCCAGCCGCGCTGCCAGTCGAATTCGGCGGTCAGCCGCGCCACGTCGCGGCCCAGCACGTCCGCCTCCGACCTGCGGATGTGGCCGTGGCCGGCAAGGCTCAGCCGCGCCAGCCCGCCGATCCCGGCGGGGCGGAACAGCCGCTCGTAGCGGATGTCGGCGGCGCGGGTCGGCTGTGTGTCGTTGCTCTCGCCGTCGCGGAGCGTCTGATGGAAGGTGAAGCCGGCCTCGAAATAGTCCCGCTCGCGCACGCGCGACAGGGTGATCCCGCTTCTGAGGCGGTCCTTGCCCGAAAAGCCGTATTTGTTGAGGTAGGCGCGGTCCGTCACCGTCTCCAGGGCGAAGTCCAGCCGGTAGCCGCGCCGCAGGCCGGTCTCGCCGTATCCCATGACGTAGCCCCGCAGCTCGTCCGGGCGAAGCGTGTCGCGGCTCGCCGCCGCGTCGATCTGCATGCCGCCGTCGGCGAAGGCGCGGCGGTAGCGGAGCTGCAGCGTGCGTGTTTCGGGCGAAAGGTAGGGCGTCAGCGTCACGTCCTGGTGCGGCCCGATGGGCACGAAGTACGGGATCTTGACGCCGACCCCGAGCCGGGAGCTGCTGCGCAGCTGGGGAAAGAGGAAGCCCTGCGCCCGCTCCAGCGTGGGATCCGGCAGGCGCAGACGGGGCAGGTAGAGCACCGGCACGTCCAGCACCCGGAGTTGCGCGTCGTCGAAGTAGATCTGCCGCGCCTGCTCGTCGTGGATCACGCGGCGCGCGCGGATCTGCCAGAGCGGCGGCTCGTCGCCGCAGACCTGGCAGGAGGTGACCGCCGTGCGCGTCATCATCGAGTATCGGTCGCGCACCCGGGTGAGCTGCACCGAGGCGAGCTGGAGCTGCTCGTCGAGCACGAGGCGCGCCCCGGCGATCAGTCCGTCGCGCAGCCCTTCGTCCAGATCGGCCGCGTCGGCGAGGATCACCGCGCCGCTCCCGGGATCCTCGATCCGGATCGGCCCCTCGACGGTCAGCCGTCCGGCGGCACCGTCGTAGCGGATGCGCGCGGCGCGGAGGCGGATGTCGCCCTGCAGCGCCTCGACGTTCCCCTCGGCCACCAGGGTCTCGTCGTTCTGCAGGAACACGCGGTCCGCGACGAGGAACACCGGGTCGTCCTGGGAGGCTGCGGGGGTCGCGAGCAGCAGGGCCGCGAGCAGGGCGCCAGCGTGCCGCCTGAGCGCCGCGCGCATCAGCCCTCCTCCATGTTGAGAAGAACCCCCATGGCCAGCAGCACCGAGGCCACCGGCGGCGTCCAGGCGGCGAGCCAGGGCGCGAGCTGGCCGCTCTCGCCGAGGATCTGCGCGAAGTTGCGGATGTAGTAGAGCCCGAAGCCCAGCATCACGGCGGCCAGCACGAAAAGCCCGGTGCGTCCGGCGCGGGCGTGGCGCATGGTGAAGGCCGCGCCCACCAGCATCATCGATACCAGGAAGAGCGGGCGCGAGAGCTCCATCTGGAACCAGACGGCGTGCCGGCGCGCCGAGAACCCCGCCTCCTCCAGCGTCGCGATGAAGGCCGGGAGATGCCAGATCGAGACGGCCGAGGGCTGGCCGAAGCTGTCCCGGATGCCCTCGCGGGTGAGCGAGGAGGGAAGCGTGAGCCTGGCGTGCACCGTGGCCGAGGTCTCGGGGTTCTCGCCGAGGGCGAGGGGCCAGTCCTTCGCGCGGGTGAGTTCCCACGCGCCGTCGGCGAGCTCGGCGCGCGCGGCCTCGATCCGCCGGACCGGCCCGCCCCCGGGCGCGTAGGAGACGAAGCTCACGTCGTAGAGCACGGTGGCGTCGGCATTGGCCCGGTCGGCGCGGATCACGGTCTGGCCGCTGGCGTCGCCCTGGCGGAGCCAGAGCCCCTCGCGCCCGATGGAGATGACCGAACCGCCGCCGCGATGGGCTTCGCGGAGCTCCGCGTAGCGCGCCGAGGTGGCCGCGACGAGCGGGTTCATGATCGCCACCGTGATGCCCCCGATCGCCGTGGCGACGAAAAGCGGGCCGAGCAGCGCGGTCATGCCCGAGCGCCCCGCCGCCCGCGTGACCACGAGTTCGGAGGAGCGCGCGAGGCCGAGGAAGAGCCCGATCGCGGAGAGGATCATCACGAGCGGCAGGAACTGGTAGAGCACCTGCGGCATGTTCAGCAGCGTGAGCTTGATGATCTCGCCGAAGCTCACGTCCTCGAAGCGGCGAAGCTGCTCGACCATGTCGATGAGGCCGAGGAACAGGAAGAACACGAGCAGCAGCCCGAAGAACAGAAGCGCGAAGCGCCGCGCGAAGTAGCGGTGCAGGATCATGCCGGCGCACCCTTCGCCGGCTCCGTCGCCCGGCCCGCGCGCCGCCGCCGGGGCCGGGCCGCGCGCCAGAGCATCCAGCCGGAGGCGCCGAAGCCGAACACCGCCGGAAGATAGACCGCGGGCCAGAGCGCCGGGTTGGCGCGCACGGGGTTCACCACCGCGCCCTTGGCCACCTCAACCAGCACCAGGAGGAAGATCGCGAGCGCGATCCGGCGGCCCATGCCGAGCCGGCTGAACCCGCCGGCCAGCAGGGTGGAGAAGCCGATGAGCGCGGCCACCGCCACGAGAAGCGGCTCCGTGAAGCGCAGATGCGCCTCCTGCAGCACGCGCCCGACGCCCTGGCCCGTCATCTCGGCGGCGCGTCCGGGATCGCCGAGAAGCGTGAGCGTCGAGAGGTTGCGCACGTTGGGCCGCGCCGCGCCGCGCGGCGCGATCAGGCTCGTCACGTCGTAGGCGAGTTCCTCGAAACTCGTGGTGGACAGGCGCTGGCCGTTCTCGAAGAGGGTCTGCGCCATCCCGTCCACCATGACGAGCCGGGTGATCCCGTCCTCGCGCAAAAGGAAAGCGCGCTCGGCGGTGTAGGTGACGGGCCGGTCGGCGCGGCGGCGGTCGGAGAGGTAGACGTCGCGCAGCTCGCCCTCGGGCGTGATCTCGCGGATGTAGAAGGTCACCCCGTCGGAGGGGTTCAGGAAGACGCCCTCGCGGAAGAGCTTGGCCGAGACGGACTCGGCGATCTCCGCCTCGCGCTGGGTGAGCTGCGCGCCGCTGGCCGGGATCAGCACATGGCTGAGCGCCGCGGTCATCGCCGCGAGGATGAGCCCGTAGACGGCCACGGGCCGGGCGAGGCGCCAGGGCGAGTAGCCCGTGGCCTGCACCACCGTGAGCTCGCTTTCGTTGGAAAGACGATTGGTGACGTAGACCGCCGCGGCGAAGGCCGAGAGCGGCATCACCTGGCCGATCACCTTGGGCAGGCTGAGCAGCGTGAACTCCAGCACCACCGCCGCCGAGTGGCCGGCCGCGATCAGCCGGTCGAAGAGCAGCACCGCCTGGTTCACCCAGTAGACTGAGACCAGCACGAGCGCGAAGAAGCCGAACAGCACCATGAGCTGCGACAGCATGTAACGGTCGAAACGGGCCAATCGTCCCCCCAGACGGCTACCGCATCGGGGCCATTGGTATCGGAAAGCCCCGGCCGCGGAAACTGCTATCTGGCAGAGCCCGCGCTGCCGCGCTAGGACGGTGGAAGCCATCCACCCGGAACGCGCAGGGAGCCGCAGATGACCCGACCCGTCCCCGTCACTTTCGCCGAAACCGATCTCGACGCGCTGGCCGAGCGCGAGGGGCGCATCGCCGTGCTCGTCGAGCAGGGCGGCCGCCTCGACGCCGGCGCGCGGCGGGTCAGCCGCCTGACCAGGGGCGCCGTGGCGCGGGCCGTCGCCTCGGAGCGCTTCGCCAAGCTGAAGCCGGGCGAGTCGATCACGCTGGCCTGGCCCGCCGGTCTCGTCGCCGAGGCGGTGGAGATCGTCTGCCTGCCCCGCCGGCCCTCCGTGGCCGAGGCGCGCAAGGCCGGCGCGAGCGTGGCGCGGGGCGAGGGCGCGCTCACCGTGCTCGCGGGCAACCGCCGCAACGCCGCCGAGCTCGCCCTCGGCGCCGCGCTCCGGTCCTACGCCTTCACCGAGCACAAGGGCGGCGAGACATCCGAGCCAGGCCCGATCACGGTGATGGTCTCCGACCCCGGCGCCGCCGAGGCCGCCTGGGTCACCTGCGCGGCGCGCGCCGAAGGCGTCTATCTCACCCGCGATCTCGTCACCGAGCCGGCCAACGTGCTCACCACCACCGAGTTCGCCGAGCGCCTCGCGGCGCTGAGCGAGGCCGGGGTAGAGGTCGAGGTGCTGGACGAGCCCGAGCTCGAGAAGCTGGGGATGGGCAGCCTCCTGTCCGTGGGGCAGGGCTCGGCCTCGCCCTCCAAGGTCGTGGTGATGCAGTGGAAGGGCGGCGCGAAGGACGCGGCCCCGCTCGCCCTCATCGGCAAGGGCGTCGTGTTCGATACGGGGGGCATCTCGCTCAAGCCCGCGCAGGGCATGGAGGAGATGACCATGGACATGGGCGGCGCCGCGGTGGTCGCGGGCGTGATGAAGTCGGTGGCGCTCCGCAAGGCGAAGGCCAACGTGGTGGGCCTCGTCGGCCTCGTGGAGAACATGCCCTCGGGCACGGCCACGCGGCCCGGCGACGTGGTCACGTCGATGAAGGGCGACACCATCGAGGTCATCAACACCGACGCCGAGGGCCGGCTCGTCCTGGCCGACGTCATGTGGTACGCCCAGAGCCGCTTTGCCCCGGCGGCGATGATCGACATGGCGACGCTGACCGGCG
>CAZPCU010000003.1:0-14878 GCA_964585075.1 uncultured Rhodobacterales bacterium | reverse complement strand
GGTTTGGCAGCGGGGCCTGCGTTGCGGCCGGGATCGTGCTGGCCGACCTGCTGTGGTACGCGCAGGAAAAATTCGCGCCGCGCGGGATGGTCGACCTCGCCACGCTGACCGGCGCGATGATCATCGCGCTCGGCCACGAGAAGGCGGGCGTCTTCTCGAACGACGACGCGCTCGCGGCCGATTTCCTGAAGGCCGCCGACGCCGAGGGGGAGGGCGCCTGGCGCCTGCCCATGGGCGCGGCCTACGACGCGCTTCTGAAAAGCGACGTGGCCGACATGAAGAACGTGGGCGGGCGGGCTGCGGGCTCCATCACCGCGGCGCAGTTCCTCGGCCGCTTCGTGAAGGAGGAGACGCCCTGGATCCATCTCGACATCGCCGGGGTGGCGCGGGTTGCCAAGGAGACCGCGCTCGCGCCCAAGGGCGCCACGGGCTGGGGCGTGCTCGCGCTCGACCGGTTGGTGACGGACCGTTTCGAGGACTGATGGGCGCGGCCTACTTCTACCACCTCACCCGCCGCCCGCTGGAGGCGGCGCTGCCGCAGCTCCTGGAGCGGGCGCTGGCGCAGGGCTGGCGGGTGGCGGTGCGCGGCACGGATCCCGCGCGGATGGACTGGCTCGACCAGAAGCTCTGGCTCGGCCCGGAGGATCGCTTCCTGCCCCACGGGCTCGCCGGCGGGCCGCATGACGCGGACCAGCCGGTGCTGCTGACGACCGCGGAGGAGGCGCCCAACGGCGCCGCCTGCCTGATGGCGGTGGACGGCGCGGAAGTGGCGCCGGGGGAGGCAGAGGCGCTCGAACGGGTCTGCATCCTCTTCGACGGCAACGATCCGGCGGCGGTGGAGGTCGCGCGCGGCCAGTGGCGCAGCCTCACCGGGGCGGGCTGTCCGGCGCAATACTGGTCCGAGGAGTCGGGGCGATGGGAGAAGAAGGCCGAGGCCTGAGCGCACTCACTCCGCGCGCATGACGGCGGCGAGGAGGCGGGGAAACGCGCCGCGCTCCACCAGGGCGGCGAGATCCTCCGCCACATTCGGCAGGCCGAGCCGCGCGGCCGCCTCGAGCGCGCGCGCATCGGCGAAGGGGTAGAGCTCTTCCCAGGCCACCTGCACCTCGCGGCAGAAGATGTCGGCGCCGAGATCCCCGATTCCCTTGAAGTCCTTGAGAAGGCGGCGCTCCTCCGCCGGGTCACGCCCCGCGGCCTGGCGCAGGCTGCGCAGGTCGCCGCCGTACTCGTCGAGAAGCTTGTCCGCCAGGTCGCCCAGCATGGTGGAGGTCTTCTCGTCGAACCGCGCGTAGCCCGCCTCGTTCAGAACGTTCGCGCGCTCCCGCCAGGTGCTGTCGGCGAGCTTCGCGGGCGTCGTCCAGCCCGCTTCGGCCAGCGCGTCGGCGGCGCGCATGGCGATGTCCGAGGAAATCCGCGCGCTCAGCAGGAGCGACGCGCAGAGGAAGCGGAAAAGGGGCGAGGGCGTGTTCCGCGCGAGGTCCAGCCCGAGCTCGCCGGCGAGCGACGGGCCATGCCGCTCCATCAGCTCCGCCGCGATGTCCTTCCGCGTCTGGCCGGTCATTCCGTGCCCCTTTGCGTCGATCCTTCCCGGCCGCCTGCAGACCCGCATTGACGCGGGTCAAGCCGGGGGCGCCGCGCAAGCGGTCTCAGCCCCGCCCCTGCACCGCCTCGAAGCCCGCCACCACGTCGAGCAGTTCGCGGGTGATCGTCTCCTGGCGCTTCTGGCGGTAGCGCCCTTCGAGTTCCTCGCGCCGCTCGTCGATGTTGCGCTCGGCGCTCTGCATCGCGGCAAGGCGCGCGGCGTGCTCGCTGGCGAGGGACTCCGCGAAGCCCCGGTAGAGCACGACGAAGAGATGCTGCCGGACGAGCCACGAGAAGAGCGCCTGCCGATCCATCCGGTAGCTGGGCCGCGACCGCGCGGGCCAGGGCCGCGCGGCGAGCTCTTCCAGGTAGCGCTCGGGCACCGGAAGAAGCCGGCGGTCCATGGGCTGGGCGAGCGCGTCGCCGATGCGCCGGTTGTAGGCCAGCGTCACCGAGCGCACGTCGCCCGCCGCCACGCGGCGGTCGATCTCCAGCGCCATGGCGTGCACCGCGCGCGTGAGCCCCGCCACCGAGCCCGGCAGCGCGAAGTGGCGCTCCGCCCGCGCGCCGAGCGCCTCGAGCCGCGCCGCCGCGCGGAGCCCGACCACGCCCAGGAGGCGGGCGTCGCTCTCGCCCACGGTCTCCAGCCAGTGCGCCGCGTGTTCGGCGATGCGGTCGTTGAAGCGGCCGCAGAGACCCCGGTCCGAGCCGATGGCGATCAGCCCGTCCGGTCCCGACCGCCGCGGGGCCGGGCCGCGGGCCACGGGCGGGCCGTCGCGCAGCACGACCTGAAGCCCCATCTCCACGGCGCGCTCGTATTCGCCCACGGCCTCCACCGCGCGCTCGTAGCCGCGGATGCTGGCCGAGGAGAGCGACTTCATCGTGCGCACGATGGCGCGGATGTCGCCGCTGGTCTCGAGCTTCTCGCCGAGGGACTCAAGCGTCTCCATGCGCCTGCTCCACCGTCTTGTCCCCATCCGCCCGCATGTCCGAGAGCGCGGCCTCCATCGCGTCGAGCAGCGCGGCGCGCTCCTCGTTCCCGAGGGCGCCGCCCTCGGCCAGCCGCTCGCAGATCTCCGTGCAGTCGGACCGCGCCGCCTCCATGGCCCGGCGCTCCGCCTCGGGCACGTCCTCCACGCGGATCTCGTCGAAAAGCCCTTCCGTCGCGGCCAGGAGCGCCGCGATCTGGTCCGGCACGGAGCGATGGTCGCCCTCGCCCTGGCGCAGGATCTCGCGGACCCGGCGGCCGCGGGTGAGCTTGGTGCGCGTCTCCTCGTCCATCTGCGTGCCGAAGCGCGCGAAGGTCTCGAGCTCCTCGAACTGGGTGTAGAAGAGGCGCAGATCGCCCGCCACGGCGCGATAGGCCGGCAGCTGGGCCTTGCCGCCCACGCGGCTTACCGACTTGCCCACGTCGATCGCCGGAAGCTGGCCCTTCTCGAAGAGCTTGGGCGACAGGTAGATCTGGCCGTCGGTGATCGAGATGAGGTTCGTCGGGATGTAGGCGGAGATGTTCTGCGCCTGCGTCTCCACGATGGGCAGTGCCGTCAGCGAGCCGCCGCCATGCTTGTCCCTCAGATGCGTCGCACGCTCCAGCAGGCGCGAGTGGATGTAGAAGATGTCGCCCGGGTAGGCCTCGCGCCCGGGCGGCCTGCGCAGCAGCAGCGAAAGCTCCCGGTAGGCGCGGGCGTGGCGGGTCAGGTCGTCGTAGATGATCAGCACGTCGCGGCCATCCTCCATGAAGCGCTCGGCGATGCTGGTGGCCGCGTAGGGCGCGATGAACTGCAGCCCCGGCGCGTCCTCGCCGCTCGCCACCACGACGATGCTGCGCTCGAGGGCGCCCGCCGCGCGCAGGCGGGCGATCACCCGCGCCACCGCCGAGGCGCGCTGGCCCACCGCGCAATAGACCGAGACCACGCCGCTGTCGGTCTGGTTCAGGATGGCGTCCACCGCGATGGCCGTCTTGCCCGTCTGCCGGTCGCCGAGGATGAGCTGGCGCTGGCCCCGGCCCACGGGGATCGCCGCGTCCACGGCCTTGATCCCCGTCTGGAGCGGCACCTCCACAGGCGCGCGGTGCATGATGGGGGCCGCGGTGCGCTCCACCGGCGCGCGGTCCTCGGCGTGAAGCCGCCCCGCCTCGTCGAGCGGCCGGCCGAGCGCGTCCACCACCCGGCCGAGCAGCGCCGGCCCCACCGGCACGTCCACCACCCGGCGCGTCCGGCGCACCCGGTCGCCGGGGCGGATGCCTTCGGTGGGGCCGAGCACGGTGACACCCGTTTCGTCGGGGCGCAGGCTGGAGGCGATGCCCATCAGCCCGCCGCCGAAGGCCACGAGCTCGTCGGCGTGAAGGTCGGTGAAGCCCACCACCCGCGCCACCCCGTTGCCGACGCTCGCCACATGGGCGAGGTCGGCCACCTCCAGCTCGGGGCCCGTCCTGTCGAGCAGCTCCCCGAGCGGCGCGAAGAAGTCGTCGCGGGAGATCTCGTCGCGGAGCGTCATGCCTCGGCGGCGCCTCCCGCGCCGTTTCCGCGCGCCGTCCCGGAGCGCGCCTCCAGCGCCTCGCGCACGCTGTCCTCCAGCCGGTCCAGGTGGCGGTCGCCCGACCAGCGCACGGTCTGGTCGCCCACGGTGAGCCGCACGCCGATGAGCAGCTCCGGATCGGCCTCGAAGCGGATCTCCGCGGCCTCCGAGACCGTGCTCCGCACCGCCTCGGCGATGCGCGCGCGGGCGTCCTCGGGCAGTTCCAGCCCGCTTTCGACGGCGAGCGGCCCGTCAGCCTCCCCGGCGGCGCGCGTGATGCGCGCGCGCGCGTCCTCGTCGAGCGATTCGAGGCGGCGGGCGAACTCGCGCGCGGTCTGCGTGGCGAGATCGGCATCGGCGAAATCGCGCAGGAGCCGGCGCACCGTCTCGAGGACGAAGCGATAGACGCGCTCCTGCAGCCCCTGGACGATCTCGCGCCGCTCGTGCTCGGCCTGGCCGAGCCAAGCGCGGCGCTTCTCGTCGATCTCCTCGCGGGCCGTCTCCTCCAGCTCGTCCCGAAGCTCCTCGGCCTCCTGCCGCGCCTCGGCGAGGATCTCGTCGCGGCGCGCCTCCAGATCCTCCCGCTCCTCCCGGAGCCTGCGCTCTTCCTCCTCGGCCTGCTCGCGGGCGGAGCGCGCCTCGTCGAGCCGGTCGGTGATGCGCTGTTCGCGCCGGGCCATCGCCGCGGTGATCGGGCCGTAGAGGAAGCGCTGCAGCAGCCAGATCAGGATCAGGAAGTTGACGAGCTGCGCCGCGAAGGTGATCCAGTCGATCTGCACCGCCTAGCCTCCCGCGGCCTGCGCCGCGATCTCGCTGAAGGGATTGGCGAAGAGCAGGATCATCGCGACCACGAAGCAGTAGATGGCGGTCGACTCGATCATCGCGAGGCTGACGAAGAGCGTCCGCGTGATCGTGTTCGAGGCGTCGGGCTGCTGCGCGATCGCCGTCAGTGCGCTCGCCGCCGCGCGGCCCTCCGCGAGGGCGGGGGCGATGGCCCCGATGGTGATCGTGAGCCCCGCCGTGACGATGGAGGCGATCGCGATCCAAGTGGCTGCTTCCATGCTCAGTCTCCCTTGCTGGTCTGATCCGCTGCGTCCGCCGCGGCCCCCGGCCGCGTGCGGGTGGCCGAGGCGATGTAGACCATCGCCAGGACCGCGAAGATGTAGGCCTGTATCAGTCCCGTCAGCAGCCCGAGCAGCCGCATCACGATCGGAAAGAAGAACGGCGCGATGCTGATCAGGATGCCCACGATCACCGTGCCGCTCATCGCGTTGCCGTAGAGGCGAACCGCCAGCGAGATGGTGCGCGAGACCTCGCTGACGAGGTTGAAGGGCAGCATGAGCGGTGTGGGGCGGATGTAGGTGCGCAGGTAGCCCGGAAGCCCCCGTTCCGTGATCGAGAAGAGCGGCACCGCGATCAGCACCGCCACGGCCAGCGCCGCCGTGGTCGAAAGCGACCCGGTGGGCGGCACGTAGCCCGGCACCACGGTCAGCAGGTTGGCGACGGCGATGAAAAGGAAGAGCGTGCCGATGAAGGGCAGGTAGCGCCCGGGCCGCTCGGCGCCGATCTCGGCGATCTGGTCGCGGATGCCGGTGACGACCACCTCCAGCATGACCTGCCAGCGCGAGACGGTCTCGCGCTCGGACAGCCGCCGGGTGATCGCCCAGGAGCCGAGCACGAGCAGCGCCATCACCGCCCAGGTGAAGACGATGGTGGCGTTTAGCGCGATCCCCCGCCACTCGTAGAGCACCCATGCGTCGGGACTGATTTCCATGGCCTAGCCCTCCGGCGCCCCGCGCCGGGCGGCCCGCGTCGCGGCGAACCGCGCGGCGAGGAAGCCGAGCCCGGCCACGGCGATCTCCTCCGCGCCGCGGCCCGCGGCGAGCGCCGCGCCGAGGGCGGCGAGCACGAGCGCCGCGCGCGCCGCCGCGCCCGCCGCGAAACGCGTCCATCCCGCCGCGCCGAGGGCGCGCACCGAGCGCCAGAGCAGCGCGAAGTAGGCCGCGCCGAGCGCCGCGCCGGCGAGGAAGGCCAGGAGGAGGGGCAGGGCGGTCTCAGTCATCGCGGCTTTCCTTCTGCACCCAGTACCACGCGTTGAGACAGCCCAGCACGACGCCCACGAAGAGGAAGGTGAGCGTCCAGGAGACGTCGCTTCCCGTGCGCGCGTCGAGCCATACGCCGAGGGCGATGCCGAGCACCGTGGGCACCGCCACCGCCCAGCCCACGAGCCCGAACATGGCGAGGCCGAACAGCGGGTTCTTCTTGCGGCGGCGCAGCGCCTCCTCCTTGCGCCGCGCCTTGTCGGCGATCTCCCGGGCCCCCGCGTCGGGCCCCTCGTCTTCATTGTCTTCGGTCTCCGTCATCACGAGATGTCGAGCTCCCTGAACTGGCGCACGATCTCGAACTCGAGCCGCGCGAGCGCGGCGCGCTCGGCGCGCTCGGTCTCCTCGATCCTGCGGAACTCCTCCGCGACGCGGGCGCGGATCGCCGCCGGGTCGTCGCCGAGGATCGCGTTCCGCGTCGAGACGAGCACCTCCTCGCCCTGCTTGACCAGCGTGCCCTGGGTCAGCCCGACGTAACGCTCGCGGCCGTCCGTGTCCTCGTAGGCGAGCAGCCCCGCGGCGAGCTGCGAGACGTAGTCGATGTGGTTGGGCAGCATCCCGAATGCGCCGCCCGGGGCCTCGGCCACGATCCGCCGCACGGCGACGTCGAGGCGGATCTCGCGCGGGGTGACGATCCTAAGCCGCATCGGCCGGTCCCTCCTCCTTCGCGTCCGCGCCGATCTCGTCCACCGTGCCGATCATGTAGAAGGCGCCTTCCCCCTTGCCCTCGAATTCGTCGGCGAGGATGCGCTCGCAGGAGTCCAGCGTGTCCTCCAGATGCACGAGCCGGCCCTCGCGCCCCGTCATCGCCTCGGTGGTGAAGAAGGGCTGGGTGAGGAACCGCTCCAGCCGCCGCGCGCGGCGCACCGTGGCGCGGTCGCCCTCGGAAAGTTCCTCGAGGCCCAGCATGGCGATGATGTCCTTGAGGTCCTCGTATTCCGCGAGCGCGTTGCGCACGGCGCGCGCCACGCGGTAGTGGCGCTCGCTCACCGTGCCCGGCGTCAGCATCTTCGAGACGGACTTGAGCGGGTCGATCGCCGGGTAGAGCCCTTCCGCCGCGCGCTTGCGGGACAGCACGATCGAGGCGGAGAGATGCGAGAAGGTGTGCGTGGCGGCCGGGTCGGTGAAGTCGTCGGCCGGGACGTAGACCGCCTGCACCGAGGTCATCGCGCCGCGGTCGGTGGAGCAGATCCGCTCTTCCAGCGTGGCGAGCTCTGTCCCCAGCGTGGGCTGGTAACCCACCCGCGACGGGATGCGCCCGAGAAGGCCCGAGATTTCCGATCCCGCCTGCACGAAACGGAAGATGTTGTCGATCAGGAGCAGCACGTCGCGGCGCCGGTCGTCGCGGAAGTATTCCGCCATGGTCAGCGCGGCATGGCCCACGCGGAAGCGCACGCCCGGGCTTTCGTTCATCTGGCCGAAGACCATGACGGTGCGCTCGAGGACGCCGGCCTCGCGCATCTCGCGGTAGAGCTCTTCCGCCTCGCGGCAGCGTTCGCCGATTCCGCAGAAGAGGCTGATGCCCTCGTACTCGGCCACCATGTTGTGGATCATCTCGGTGATCAGCACCGTCTTGCCCACGCCCGCGCCCCCGAACAGGCCGGCCTTGCCGCCGCGCTCGAGCGGGCAGAGGAGGTCGATCGCCTTGATGCCGGTCTCGAAGATCTCGCTCTCCACCCGGCGGCGCGACAGCGGAACCGGCGTGCCGTGGATCGAGCGGCGCGGCAGGTCGGGCAGCGGGTCGCCTTCGTCGATCGTATCGCCGAAGAGGTTGAAGACGCGCCCGAGCAGCTCTTCCCCCACCGGCACGGCGAGGGGTCCGCCCGTGTCGCGCACGCCGAGGCCGAGGCGGAGCACCGGCGCCGGGTCGAGGACCAGTCCGCGGGCGGTGTCGTGGGCCGGCAGGTCGGAGACCTCGATCGTCACCTGCGGGTCGGAGAGCGTGACGAGGCGGGTGCCGATCTCGGGCAGCGCACCCTCGAAGCGGATGTCGGCGACCCCGCCCTCGAGCGCCACGATCCTGCCGTTTCGGCCTTGCTCCGTCACCGCGCCTTGCTCCGTCACCGCGCCTCGCTCCGTCACCGCGCCTTGCTCCGTCACCGCGCCTCGCTCCGTGCCGGCGGCCGCCTGGCGCGGGCGGCCCCGGATCTGCCTAGGCAACCGCGCGGGATGCGACCTTAACCTCGATCAAGTCCGCCGCCCGGGCGAATGGCCGGCGCGCCGCCGCGCAGCTCCGTCGCTTCGACGGAAAGAAGGCGCCGGCAGCGGGCCACCGAGGCCGGCGTCATCCCGTAGTAGCGGGCGATCTCCTCGTCCCCGAGCCCGTAGTCCTGCATCGCGCGCAGCGAGGCCGCCGGCATCGGCCCGAGCTTCCGGTCGAGCAGGCGGTAGCCCTTGCCGGGCTTTCCGCGTCCCGCCTGCGGGGGGATTCCTGCACGGTGGGGCATGTCGCCTCCCTTATCCGGGGACAGGTGGCGGCCAGCCTGGCCTGCCATGGGCACTTTCGGCCCGCGAGCGCCGACTCGCATTGACGAAGGGCAATGCCGGCGGCCGCGTCGGCGAGCATAGCACGGCGACAGGCCTTGCGGACCGTCAGGCTACGCCGCGGCGCGGCGCCCGCACGGCGCTCAGCATTTCTTCGCCGATCGTTGACAGCGATTAATGCGCCGGGCCCGCCCATGCGCAATGCATCGCGCGGGTACACGACCATTCGAGGAGGAAAGACATGGCGAACTCCAAGTCCAGCCAGGACGCATCCGCCGCGATTTCGGACGTGATGCAGCAGTTTCAACGGACCCTCGGCGCGACGCCGATGACCGCCCCTCAGATGGAGCAGTTCTGGAAGGCCCAGGATCACCTGCTCGAAGAGGCGGAAAGATTCTCGCAGCACTGGTTCGAACGCCGCCACGCGGCCGCGCGCACCGCGCTCGAGACGGCGCAGGACATGCGCGAGAACGGCGCGCAGGATCCCGCGTCGGCGATGAAGGCGATGGGCGACTGGCAGGCCGAATCGGTCCAGCGCCTGATGGCCGACTGGCAGGAGTGGATCGAGCTCTGCTCGCGCTGTGCGGGCCACCTCGCCGCCGGCGGCGCGGAAGCGCAACAGGAGACCGGCACGAGCACCGCGCGAAAGTCTTCCGGTGCGAGGAAATCCACCTCCTCCGGCGCCTCCAGCTCGGGCTGATCCAGGCGCGACGCGCGCCGGTCTGGAACGGGCCGCGACTCCGCCCGCGACACGGATCGCAAGACCATGACCAGGGCCCATGCCGGCGAAGGGGCGTGCCCTTCGCCGTCTTTGCCGTGTCCGGAAATGCTGGCGGCCCGGACCCAGACCTTCGCGCCCGGCGGGCAGCGCCCCGCGCCGGCGTTAATCGTCGTCAATGCGTCTGCCGAGGAGCGCGCGGTAGCGTGACGGGACGCCTTGCCCGTCGGCGGGGCGATCGCGGATCAACGCCGAAAAGGAGGACGGACATGTCCATGCTGAAAGTGATCGAGGTGCTCGCCGAGTCCGACAAGGGTTTCGAGGATGCGGCGCAGAACGCCGTGACCAAGGCCGCCGAAACCGTCCGCAACGTGAAATCCGTCTACATCAAGGAGATGAACGCGAGCGTGGAGAACGGCAGGATCACGAGCTACCGCGTGAACGCCAAGATCAGCTTCCTGCTCGACGGCCAGTCCGCGGCCTGACCGGCGCGGCCAGTTGCGAGGAATCCAGGATGCTCATGCTGACGAGCCCGGACTTCAACCCGGGCGAGACGATCCCCACGCGCTTTACCTGCGACGGGCAGAACGTCTCGCCCGCCTTTCGCTGGACCGGCGTGCCGGAGGGCACGAAGCAACTGCTCCTGGTCTGCGACGATCCCGATGCGCCGGACGGGGTGTTCCATCACTGGGCCGCCTTCAACATCGCGCCGGACCGCGATTTCCTGCACGCGGGCTTCGGGGCCGAGTCCCTGGAGCCCGGGTTCCGCCAGGCGGTGAACGATTTCGGCAAGCCGGGTTACGGCGGCCCCTGTCCGCCCAAGGGCGACAAGCCCCACGCCTACCACTTCCGGCTAAGCGCGCTCGGCGACCGGATCGTTTCGGCCGCGCCGGATGCGACCTGCGTGGAGGTGATCCAGCTCGCCCGTCCCTACGTGATCGAGTTCACGGAGCTTGTGGGTTTCTACGGGCGCGCGTGAGGCCGGCGGCCCTTGCCAGACATCAATGCGCGCGGCGCGTGCCGGGGCCAGACTGTCCCGGCGCGCGCCGTCGCCGCGCGCGCCCTTACCGCGAAGGGAGTCCCTGACCATGCAGACACCGCTCGAGCTTTCCTTCAAGCACGTCGAGCCCACCGACGAGATCAAGGCGCTCGTCCGCGAGAAGGTCGATCATCTCGAAACCTTCACGGACAAGATCACCAGCTGCCACGTCTACGTGCGCGCGCCGCACGCCAGCCAGCGCCAGGGCAATCTCTACGAGATCACCGTGGAGGCGCGGGTGCCGGGCGACGAGCTCGTGGTCCATCACCGCCAGAACGACGCGCCGAAGCACGAGCACCTGCAGGTCGCCCTGCGCGACGCCTTCGCGGCCATGGAGCGCGAGATCAAGCGCTGGAAGGACAAGCTGCGCGGCGACGTCAAGGCGCATGAAGGCCCGCTGCAGGGCAAGATCGTCGAGATCCATCACGACGACGGCTACGGCCAGATCATCGCCACCGACCACAGGCTCATCTACTTCCACCGCAACGCGGTGGTGGACGGCCGCTTCGAGGACCTGCAGCCGCGCGACCCGGTGGAGCTCGTCGTGCAGACGGGCGAAAGCGAGATCGGGCCGCAGGCGAGCACGGTCCGCCCCATCGGGCGGATGGAATACGACCCCTCGGGCGGCTGAGGCGCCAGGCCGCGCGCCGCCCCGGCGCGCGACGCCGGGGCCGGGATCAACCGCCGGGCTTCACCTCGACCTTGCGGGCCTGGGCCTTGGCCTCGGGCTTCTTCGGCAGCCGAACGGTCAGCACGCCGTTGGAAAAACTGGCCTTCACCGCGTCGCGGTCCACGCTCTCGGGCAGGCTGAAGGAACGGCGGAACGCGCCGTAGCGGCGTTCGGAGAGGTAGTATTCGCCCGCCTTGTCGCTCTTCTCGACCTCTTCCTGCTTCTCGCCCGAGATCGTGAGGGTGCTGTCGCTCACCTGGACGTCGATGTCCTTCATGTGCAGCCCCGGCAGCTCGGCGGTGACGCGGATCTCGTCGTCCTTCTCGACCATGTCCACGGCCGGCGCGCGCATCCCGAGGGTGGAGGCGCGGCCGGGCAGGCCGCCGCCGAACCGGCGGCGAAGCGGGTCGAGGGCGCTGCTGGCATGGACGTCCTCGAACAGCTCGTCGATCTCGTCGCGGAGCTTCCAGAGCGGCGCGAGGCCGCGCTCGGTAAGGGAGCGGTGGCTCTCGCCGTCCCCGGTGGCGCTCGTTTCCGGTGTTTCCGTCATGGCAGTCTCTTCCTCCGAATCGAAAGGAACTTCGCCAGGAACTGGCGCGTCCACACTCGCGCGGCCGGGCGCGGCGGTCATTAATGGCGGTCAACGGATCGGGCCCGAGCTTGCGCCAGATCAATGAGGCGCACCGCCGCGGCGCGTATCCAGCCCGGGCGAACCTGATCGCCGCGGCGAGGGAGACCGTTGATGCGCGCGTTGCTGAGTCTGATCCTGCTGATGGCCGCCGCCGTTCCGGCCCTGGCCGAGACGTTCGAGGTGGCACGAGAGGCCGTCACGGAATGGAAGCCCGTCTACGGCCAGGTGGCCACCCGCGACCGCGTGCCCGCCCGCGCCCGGATCGGGGGCACCGTCCGCGCGCTCGACGTCTCCGAGGGCGACCGGGTGGAGGCGGGCCAGCGCGTCGCCATGATCGTGGACGACAAGCTGGAGTTCCGGATCGACGCGCTCGACGCGCGGCTCGAGGCGCTGCGCGCGCGCCTCGCCACCGCCCGCGGCGACCTCGCGCGCGGCGAGCAGCTCATCGAGAGAGGCGTCATCACTGCCCAGCGCCTGGACCAGCTCCGCACGGAGGTGGAGGTGCTGCGGGGCGAGATCTCCAGCGTCGACTCCGAGCGCCTCGTGGTGGAGCAGCAGATCGAGGAGGGCGAGGTGCTCGCCCCCGAGACGGGCGTGGTGCTCGCCGTTCCCATCGCGCGGGGCTCTGTCGTCACGCCGGGGGAGGCCGTGGCCGAGATCGGCGGCGGCGGCGCCTTCCTGCGCCTCGCGGTGCCCGAGCGCCACGCCGGAAGCCTGTCGGAGGGCGACGCCATCGAGATCGACGGCGAGGCGGAGGCCCGCCAGGGCGTTCTCGCCAAGATCTACCCGCTGATCGAGGGCGGCCGCGTTCAGGCCGACGTGGAGGTGGAGGGGCTCGACGCCCGCTTCGTGGGCCGCCGGGTGCCGGTGCGCCTGCCGGTGGACACGCGCGAGGCGATCCTCGTGCCCGCCGCCGCGCTGGAACGCTCGGCCGGGCTCGACTTCGTGACCGTCGAGACGGCGGAGGGGCCGCTCCGCCGCGTGGTGGTGCCGGGCGCCGAGATCCTGCGCGACGGGGAGAGCTGGCGCGAGATCCTCTCCGGGCTCGCGCCCGGCGAGACGCTGGTGATCGGGGATGAGTGAGACGGAAGGACAGGGCGCGGGCGGCCCGCCGGAGCCCGGCATCGCCGGGCGGCTCACCCGCGCCTTCATCGCCTCGCCGCTCACGCCGCTTCTGCTCATGGCTTCGCTGGCGGTGGGCCTCATCGCGCTCGTGAACCTGCCGCGGGAGGAGGAGCCGCAGATCTCCGTGCCGCTCGTGGACATCCACGTGCGCGCCGACGGGCTGCGGGCCGAGGACGCGGTCAAGCTCGTCACCGAGCCCCTCGAGACGATCGTCAAGGGCATCGACGAGGTCGAGCACGTCTATTCCGACACCCGCGACGACCGCGCCATGGTGACCGCGCGCTTCGAGGTGGGCGTCTCGGCGGACACCGCGATCCTGCGGGTCCGCGACAAGATCCTCGCCAACCTGGACCGCATCCCCGTGGGCATCCCCGAGCCGCTGGTGGTGGGCCGGGGCATCAACGACGTGCCCATCGTCTCGCTCACCTTCTCGCCCGTGGCGGGGCAGGGCGGGATCACCGCCGCGGACCTGACGCGGATCGCCCGCGAGGTGGAGGTGCGCCTCGCCCGGATCGAGGACGTGGGCCTCACCTTCCTGATCGGGGCCACCGAGGAGGCGCTGCGCGTCGCGCCGGACCCGGAGCGGCTGGCGCTCTACGGCATCACGCTCCAGCAACTCGCCGCGAAGGTCGAGGGCGCGAACTCCGCCGCGCCGGCCGGGCGGCTTCGCGACGGGGGCGAGCAGATCGAGCTCGTGATCGGCGAGACGCTCTCGACGCCGGCCGAGATCGGCAACCTCGAACTCACCGCCCGGGACGGGCGGACCGTCTATGTCCGTGACGTGGCCGATGTGGCCTTCGTCTCCGATCTCGACGAACGCCACGTCGCGACGCTCGCGCGCGGGCCGGACGGCGCCGTCACGCGCGCGCCCGCCGCCACCCTCGCCCTCGCCAAGCGCGCCGGCGCCAACGCCGTGACGGTGGCCGAGGAGATCCTGCACCGGGTCGAGGAGATGCGGGGCCACGTCATCCCCGCGAGCGTCGAGGTGGAGGTGACCCGCGACTACGGCGAGACCGCGAACGAGAAGGCCAACGAGCTGCTCTTCCACCTCTTCCTCGCCACCGTCTCGATCGTCGGCCTCGTGCTGATCGCCATCGGCTGGCGCGAGGCGGTGGTGGTGGCCGTCGTCATCCCGGTGACGATCCTGCTCACGCTCTTCGCGGCCTATTTCATGGGCTACACGCTGAACCGGGTCTCGCTCTTCGCGCTCATCTTCTCGATCGGCATCCTGGTGGACGACGCCATCGTCGTGATCGAGAACATCGCGCGGCACTGGGGCATGAAGCGGCAGACGATGTCGCGGCTCGACGCGGCGGTGGCCGCCGTGGCCGAGGTGGGCAACCCCACCATCGTGGCCACCCTGACGGTGGTGGTGGCGCTGCTGCCCATGCTCTTCGTCTCGGGTCTCATGGGCCCCTACATGAGCCCGATCCCCGCCGTCGCCTCGGCGGCGATGATCTTCTCCTTCTTCGTCGCGGTGATGATCACGCCCTGGCTCATGCTCAAGGTCGCGGGGCGCGCGCCCCTCCATCACGACGGCGAGGGCGAAGGTTTCCCCGGCGGCCGGCTCGGGCGCTTCTACGCGGCGATGGCGCGCCCGGTGCTCACGCGCAAGGGCGTCTCGGCGCTCTTCCTTCTGATCGTGGCCGGGCTCTCCTTCGGCGCGCTCGCGCTCTTCTACACCAAGGACGTGACGGTGAAGCTCCTGCCCTTCGACAACAAGTCGGAGCTCTCCATCGTCGTGGACCTGCCCGAGGGGGCGAGCGTGGAGGCCACCGACGCGGTGCTGCAGGCCGCCGCGCGCATCGCGCTGGAGCTGCCCGAGGTGATCTCTGCCCAGACCCACGCGGGCACCGCCGCGCCCTTCAACTTCAACGGGCTCGTGCGGCACTACTACCTCCGCCAGTCGCCGGAACTCGGCGAGGTGCAGGTGAACCTCGAGGCCAAGCACCACCGCGATCGGGTGAGCCACGACATCGCGCTCGACCTCCGCGCGCGGCTCGCCGCGCTC
>CAZPCU010000002.1:17920-27307 GCA_964585075.1 uncultured Rhodobacterales bacterium | reverse complement strand
GCCGCGCAGGAGATGCAGTTCAGCCTCTACTACTGGGGCAACGACGCCGGTGTGGGGCGCGACAAGTATCGCCTGCTCCTGGAGGGCGCGCGGATCGCGGACGCGAACGGCTTCTGCGCCGTCTGGACGCCCGAGCGGCATTTCCACGCCTTCGGCGGCCCTTACCCCAACCCCTCGGTGACGGGCGCGGCGGTGGCCGCCGTCACGCGGAACCTGTCGGTCCGGGCAGGGAGCTGCGTGGCGCCCCTGCACCACACTGCCCGGATCGCAGAGGAATGGGCGGTGATCGACAACCTGACCAACGGGCGCGCGGGGCTCGCCATCGCCTCGGGCTGGCAGCCCGACGACTTCATCCTGCGCCCCGAGAACACGCCGCCCGCCAACAAGCCGGCCATGGCCGAGGCGATCCGCGACCTTCGGCGGCTCTGGAAGGGCGAGGCGGTGGCCTTCCCGCGCCAGGACGGCACCACCCACGCCGTCGTCACCCAGCCCCGCCCGGTGTCGGAGGAGCTGCCGATCTGGGTGACCACGGCGGGCAACCCGGAAACCTGGAAGGAGGCGGGGCGGCTCGGCGCCAATGTCCTCACCCATCTTCTGGGGCAGGACATCGCCGAGGTGGGCGAGAAGATCGCGCTTTACCGCGCCGCCCGGGCGGAGGCGGGCCAGGACCCCGAGGCCGGCACCGTCACGCTGATGCTGCATACCTATCTCGGCCGCGACCGCGAGGCGGTGCGCGAGATCGCGCGGGAGCCGATGAAGGATTACCTCCGCTCGGCGGCCGGCCTCATCAAGCAGTATGCCTGGGCCTTCCCGGCCTTCAAGAAGCCGAAGGGCGTGGAACAGCCGATGGAGCTCGACCTCGGCACGCTCTCCGAGGAGGAGCTCGACGCGATCCTCGACTTCGCCTTCCTGCGCTACTTCGAGGACTCGGGCCTCTTCGGGACGGTGGAGGACGGGCTCGCGCGGGTCGAAGAGCTGAAGCGGATCGGGGTGAGCGAGATCGCCTGCCTGATCGACTACGGCATTCCCGTGGAGCAGGTGCTCGAGGGGCTGGAGCCACTCTCCGAGCTTCTCCGCCGCGCGAACGAGGGCGCGGTGGCCGACCACTCCATCGCGGCGGAGATCGCGCGCCACGACGTCACGCATCTGCAGTGCACGCCGTCGATGGCGCGGATGATCGCCATGAACGAGGAGGCGGGCGCGGCGCTCGGCCGGGTGCGGCATCTCATGATCGGGGGCGAGGCGCTGCCCGGCGTGCTGGTGCGCGAGCTGCGCGGCCTGACGGGCGCGCGGATCACCAACATGTACGGCCCCACAGAAACCACCATCTGGTCCGCGACCGAGGAGGTCGGCGAGGCCGAGGGCGTCGTGAACATCGGCCGGCCCATCGCCAACACGGCGCTGCACGTGCTCGACGAGGCGATGCGCCCGGTCCCGGTGGGCGTGGCGGGCGAGCTCTGGATCGGCGGAGACGGCGTCACCCGGGGCTACTGGGCGCGCAAGTCGCTCACCGCCGAGCGATTCCGCCCCGATCCCTTCTCGGAGGGCGGGCGGCTATACCGCACGGGCGATCTCGTGCGCCGCCGCGCGGACGGCAAGCTCGATTTCCTCGGGCGCGCCGACCACCAGGTGAAGATCCGCGGCTACCGGATCGAGCTCGGCGAGATCGAGGCCGCCTGCGAGGAGATCGCGGGCGTCCGGCAGGCCGTGGTGCTGGCGCGGGAGGATCAGCCGGGCGACGTGCGGCTGGTGGCCTACGTCACCGGGGAGGCCGGGGAGACGGCGATCCGCGAGGGGCTGGCCGAGCGGCTGCCCGCCCACATGCGGCCGGCGCATGTCGTGCGGCTGGACGCCTTCCCGCTCACGCCGAACCGCAAGGTGGACCGTGCCGCGCTGCCCGCGCCGGGCAGGGCGTCGCGGCCCGTGGTCGAGGTCCGCGCGGATATCGCCGCGTCCTTCACCCCGCCCGCGGTGGTGGAAGCGCCGAAAAGCGCCGGCGCAACCGACCCGGCGGACGAGACCCTCACGAAGCAGGTCGCCGCGATCTGGACCCGGGTTCTGGGCATCCCGTCCGCCGGGCCGGCCGACAACTTCTTCGAGATGGGAGGGCATTCGCTCCTCGCAGTGCAGCTTCACCGCGATCTCCGCGCCGAACTCGGCGTGGAAGGGCTCGCCATCACCGACATCTTCCGGTTCCCGACGCTCGGCGCGCTGGCCGCGCGCATCGGCGCGCTCGGCGGAGCGTCGGCAACGCCGGCGGAGGCGGCTCCCGCTTCACCGACCTCCGCACCGGAGCGCGGGGCGCGCGCCGCCAGCCGGGCGGAAGCGATGGCGCGGCGCCGCGAAATGCGTGCGCGGCGGCGGGCATGACGCCCGCCCGCCGGGCCCGGGCCTTCGACGGCGCGGCACTGCATGGCAGGCTCGCGACGCTTCTTGGGCCGGGCGCTGCCGTCGGCGTGGCCGACCCTGCGCGGCATCCGGCTGCGCTGCCGGAGCGCGAGGCCCGCGCCGTGGAGGGCGCGGCGGAGATCCGAAGACGCGAGTTCGCCGCGGGGCGGACCGCCGCGCGCCGGGCGCTCGCCGTGCTGGGCCATCCGGACGCCGTCGTTCCGCAAGGCACCGATCGCGCGCCGCTCTGGCCGGACGGAGTCGTGGGCAGCATCGCCCATTGCCGCGAAGTTGCCGTGGCGGTGGCGGCGCCGGTCATGCGTTTCGCCGGGGTCGGGATCGACGTGGAACCCGACCAACCGCTGCCCGCCGATCTCTGGGGCGGCCTTTTCACCGAGACCGAGCGCGCGTTCCTCGACCGCGCGCCCGCGCCGGAAGCGGCCGCGATCCGCTTCTTCTGCGCGAAGGAAGCGGCCTACAAGGCGCATTATCCGCAAGCGCGGAAAGTCCTGGAACCAATAGACGTGGCGCTTCGTTCCGCGGGCGACGGCCGCTTCGAGGCCCGCTTCCCGGACGGCGCGTCGATCGCCGTTCGCGTCGGTTCCGTGGGGGGCTTCGTGCTCGCTGCGGCAACGGTCCCCGCGGATGGACGGAAACGTTCTGTTTCCGGCGAAGAGAAAGCGAATTCGTGGCAATTTCGGGGCAAAGGCGATAGAACCGTGGCGGGGGTAAACGACGTGGCTCGGCGCCCGGGGGCGTGAACCGTACGCGCCGAGCCCGTCGCAAGGGTAAGCCTATGCCTGGTCTGCATTCGCTCGACGAGTTTCTTTCGATGTTCCGCCGCCGCTTCTGGGTCATGGCCCTCGTGGTGGTGCTCGGCTGCGTGGCGTCTGTCTGGTACGCGCTGCAGCAACCGCGCGTGTACGAGGCCGCGGCGGCCGTGCAGATTCGCGGCCCTGTGGTCGAGGAGGCCTCCGGCTCCGCCGCGGCGGCCGACGAATCCCGGGTGGCCCGGCAGCTCGAGCTCATCGAGCGCAGGATCATGGCGCGGGACAACATGGCCGAACTCGTGGAGCGCTACGGCCTGTTCACCGATCCTCCCGACCTCGGCATGATGGAAAAGGTCGATCTGATGCGCGGCGCGATCCGTCTCCAGGAACTGCGCGGCGACCGCCCGGAATGGATGCCGGGCGGCAATCAGCCCTCCGGCCTGATCATCTGGGTGCAGCTCGACGACCCCGAGACGGCGGCCATCGTGGCGAACGACCTGATGGGCAGCGTGATCTCGCAAAGCAGGCAGGGCCTCATCGAGCGAGCGCGCACGACCCGCGCGTTCTTCGAGGAGGAGGAGCTGCGCCTCGCCGAGGAGATCGCGGCGCTCGAGGACCGGATCGCGGAGTTCAAGCGCGAGAACGCCGAGGCGATGCCCGACAACGTGACCGCCCTGCGAACGCAGCTCGCCGCGCTGCGCGAGACCGAGCTGGAGATCGAGCGGCAGATCATCGCCCAGCAGGCCACCAGCGATCGCCAGCGGATCGAGGTGCAGGCCCGCCAGCAGGAGCGCCTGGAGAACCAGCAGGAACTGGTCTCCCGGAGAATCGAGGAGATCGAGGCGAGCCTCGCCGCGGCGCCCGACGTGGAGCGCGCTTTCAGCTCCCTCACACGTGAGCTGACCCAGCTTCAGGAACGGTTCACCGCGGTCACCCGGAATCGTGCGGACGCCGAGTTGCAGCAGCTCCTCGAAGACCAGCAGAAGGCCGAGACCTTCGAAGTGCTCGAGACGGCGATCCCGCCGGAGATGCCCGTCTCCACGAGCCGCAGCAAGATCGCCATGGCCGGGGGCGCGGCGAGCGTGGTCGCGGCGGTTCTGATCGCGCTTCTGCTCGAGATGCTGAACCCGGCCATCCGGTCCCCGGCGCAGCTCGAGCGGCAGCTCTCGATCCGCCCGGTGGTGGCGATCCCGACGGTGCACTCCCCCTGGGACATCCGGCGCCGGAGGCTCACCGTCGCCGGCGCGGTCGTGGCAGGGGTCCTCGGAGTGCCGACGCTGGTGCGGATCGCGGCGCAATATCTTCCGCCGCTGCAACCGATCGCGGAGAAGCTGCCCGACTTCCTGATGATCTGAGGGGCGGGCGCCGCCTCTGCCGCCTCAGTAATAGTAGTGCCGGATCGCGGCGCCCTCGGCCTTGTTCAGCACGACTCCGAGCAGCGGATTGTCCTTGCCGAGCCGGCGCGAAACCTCGTTGACGTCCTCGGCGCGCGTCACGCCGCCCCCGATCACCAGCAGCACACCGTCCACATGCCGCTGGAAGGCGAGCACATCGTCGTAATAGAGCGCGGGCGGCAGATCGTAGAGCACGACGTCGGGGCGGAGTTGCTCCTGCATCGCTGCCAGCGCCTCGTCGGTGCTTGGCGCGAGGAGCAACTCGGCGGGGTGGGACTCGATCCGCTCGTTCAGCGCGAAGGCGAGGTTCTGTCCCGCGCCGAGATCGTTTTCCGCGAAGCGCCGGAACTGCTCTCGCACCGTCACCTTCCCGGACAGGAAGCGCCGGAGCACGCCGGGCTGCTCCACCCCGAGCGTCTTCTCGAGGCTCGGGTTGCGCAGGTCGAGGTCCATCAGGACGGTGCGCACCCGCTCGGCGCGGGAGAGGCTGAGCGCGAGATTGGCGGCGAGGAAGCTCTTGCCGCAGTCCTTGGTGGGCGATGTGATCGCGACCCGGCTCCAGCCGTTCTCCTTCAACGTGCGCAGAAGCCGCGTGCGCAGAACGTCGAAGGTGCTGTGGGCCGGGTCCTCGCGCTTCGCCGCGATGATGCGGTGACGTTCGAGATGGCGCGGATCGAAGGTCACCCGCGGCAGGTTGCGCCAGAGGTCGTCCACGGCGCTCGGCGCCAGGACGGCCGGCACTTCGGCCCCGCCGTCGCGCGCGAAGTCTGGGCGGATCGGCGTGCGGGATCGCTCGGGGGCGGGCTCCGCCTGGACGGTCGGGGGCAGAGACGAGAAGGACTGAAGCGCCTTGGCGCGCAGCGGAACCTCTCCGGTCCGCATGCCCCGACGCGGCACGCCGCCGCTCGACTCTTTCAACAGAACGTCGAACCCGCGATCCGTCATCCGGCATACCGGGACGGCCCCGGCCTCCCTTCAGCCTTTCCGCGGGTCGTGCCGACCCCGATTGCTTCTCCGCCTGTCCTCATCACATCCACCGACGCGCCCGCGAGGCGGCGCGCTCCCGTTACATGTTACCTTGCGTGCCATGCAGACAGAAACAGGAAAAGTCTGGCCGAATTAAGTCAATCATCGACGCTTTCCCGGGCCGTTGGGTGACCGAAGCGGAAGCGACCGGTCGCCGTGATCGCTTGCGTCGCGCCTGACCGGCTCTCGCGGCGCACGTATCGCTACTTGTATTCTATGAGCTCCATGCGCTTGCGGCGCAACATCCGCCATCGGTAGGTCATCATCCCCGCGAGGTTGGCGAACTTGGAAATGCTGATGAGCAGTGCGTGATGGAAGGCTTCGCCCCAGGGCTGGCCATTTCGGTGCAGCCCATGCGCCGTCCGCAGGTAGGATATCAGATACAGCACGATGACCAGCAAGGCGAGCGCCACGCTCGCGATCAACCCCACCCCGAAGAGTACGGGCAGCAACACGGCATAGAACCAGACACGGCGGCGTTCCGGCACGAAGTGCTCGGGATGCATCGACCCCACCTGCGCAAAACCGTGACCGGCGCGGACCGCGCGCCTCCACCATTCCGAGAAGCGGCTCATCGCGAGGTCATGGCGGGTCATCTCTTCGGCAAGGCGGACGAGCCTCCAGCCTGCCTTGCCAAGACGCAGGCAAAATTCCTCATCCTCCGAGGCGATGAGACCCGGGTCGAACCCGCCCACGGCCTCGAAGGCCGCCGACCTCACCATCATGTCCCCGCCGCAGACCCGGATCGAACCGGCTGGACGGTGCCATTCGACGTCGGCGATGGCGTTGTAGACGCTCGCATCGCGCGAGATTTCCGACCGCCAGCCCGTGACGAGGCCGAGTCCGGGATCGTTCTCGAGTGCCGCGATTCCCTTGGCGAGCCAGCCCGGGACCAACGCGCAGTCGCCGTCGATGAACTGCACGAAGGGCGGCATCCGGCCGGTTTCCCGCAGGCGCGCGAAGCCGGCGTTCCGCGCCCGCGCCGCCGTGAAGGGCGCGGACCTGTCGAGCTCCACCACCTCGGCCCCCGCCGCCCGGGCCGCCGCCACGCTGCCGTCGGTCGAGCCGCTGTCCACGTAGACGATGCGCGCGGCGGCGCCCTCTGCCGAGGCGAGGCCGCGGACCAGACGCTCGCCCTCGTTCCGGCCGATGATGACGATGGCGAGGTTTTCCGCCCGATCTGTCACGGCGCGCGCCCCTCGATGAGCGCGGCGAGCCGGGCGGGCTCTCGCGCGATGTTGAACGCCTCTTCCACCCGCGCGCGGCCCGCGCGGCCCATGGCGGCGCAGGCCTCCGGAGCGGCGAGCGCGTCGCGGATCGCCGCGGCCAAAGCCTCGGCATCCCCCGGCGCCACCAGCCGGCCGGTCACGCCGTCCTCGACGAGTTCGGGGATCCCGGCGATGCGCGTGGCGATGGCGCAGCATTCGGCGGCGAGGGCTTCCATCAGCACCACGGGCAGCCCTTCGGCGAAGCTCGGCAGGATGAAGAGATCGGTGTCCGCGAGGGCCTCCGCAACCTCGTCCTGCGAGCGGTAGCCGGCGAAGGTGACGCGGCCGGAAAGACCGAGGCGCTGCGCGTCCGCCTCGAGCGCGGCGCGCTCGGGCCCGTCGCCGATCAGGGTGAGTCGGGGTGCGTCCGCGCCGAGGGCCGCCATCGCCTCCAGCAGCACGGGCACACCCTTCACCGCGGCGAGCCGGCCGACGAAGAGCGCGCGGGTGCCGTCGCGCGCACCCTTGCGATAGCGCGCGGGATCGACGGCGCAATGCACGATATGGAGCTTGCCCCAGTGGCGGCGGTCCGAGAAGGCCATCGCCTGCGAACGGCAGAAACGGCTGATGCAGGCGACGAACCGCGCCCGCGCGATCTTCTCGTCGAGCCGCCAGTGAATCGGTTCGTAGAAGATGTCCGGCCCGTGCAGCGTGAAGCTGAACGGGATGCCCGAGATCGCCGAGGCGAGCATCGCCACGGTGCAGCTCGACTTGGCGATATGGTTGTGCAGGTGACCCACGCCCTCGGACCGGAGATGCCGGGCGAGCACCCCGGCCTCGGCGAAGTAGATGAGATTGTAGAGATGCCCGCGCCAGCCGGCCGGCGCCGTGCGCCAGGCCAGCGCCATCGCGCGCAGATAGCGGCCCGGCGCGCGGAAGAGCGCCTGCCCGTGGGCTGCGGCGAGGCGCAGGGGATTGGATGCGGCCTCCAGAAGATGGAAGGTCCGCGCCGCTTCCTCGCGCTGCTCGGGGCCGACATGGTGCTCGCGGCCCGTGCGGCGCACCGAGCAGGTCAGGACATCGAGCCCGAGCGCACGCAGCCCCGCGACCTCGCGCTGGATGAAGGTGTCCGTGGCGCGGGGATATTCTCCGGTCAGGTAGGCGATGCGGGGGCCCGTCATCCCTGCGGCTCCCTTTCCGCGAAGCGTGCGGGCGGCGTCCAGCCGAGGCGGTCGCGCAGCCGGTCGTTCGGGTAGCGGAGCGGCATCAGCCGCGCCCGCGCCACCTCGGCGCGAAGAAGCCCGGGACCGCGGCGGGCGAGTCCCGGCATCACGCGGCCCGCGGCCAGGAGCGCGCCCCAGGGAAGCGGCAGGACACGGCGCGGCCAGCCCTGCGCCCGGAGCGCGTCGATCACCGCGCCGCGGTCCGGGAGCGCGCTGTCCAGGACGTTGAGCGCCTCGGTGGGGCGGCGGGGCTCGGTCTCCGCCGCGCGGACCAGAGCCTCGGCCGCCGTGGCGGCATGGGCGAGCGGCACGTCTCCGCCGCGCCCTGCCGAGAAGAGCGTCCCGCCCCGGGCGAGCCCGAGGTGATCGTTCCAGAGCCGCCCCTCCTCCCAGAGCGCGCCGATCCGCATGAGCCAGAGGCCGAATCCCTCTTGCACCGCGGCCGCGGTGCAGAGCGCCTCCTGCGCGAGCTTCGCGCGGCAATAGGCGTCTCTCAGCCCGGGGCGCGGCTCCAGCGGCGTGTCCTCGTCCAGCGTCGCGCCGGGGCGCAGATCGCCGTAACCGTAGACAGAGAGCGACGAGGCGAGCACGAGGCGCGGCGCGCGCGCCCGCACCATCGCGGCGAGCACCGTGTCGGTGGCGGCCAGCGTGTCGCGCGCATGGGCCGCGTCGTCGCCCGAGACCCTCGCCGCGCAGTGGATGACGGCGCCGGCTCCGTCGAAGGCTTCGGCCACTGCGGAAAGGGCGCCCGGCGCCGCGAGGTCGGTGCGCGTCACGGCCACGCCCTGCGATTCCGCCGGCGCCTCGCCCCGCAGGAGGGCGCGCACGTCGTGGCCCCGGGCGCGCGCCGCCTCCACCACGGCGCGGCCGAGAAAGCCGCCCGCCCCCGTCACCGCGATCGTCAGCGCGCCCATGGCATCGGCTCCATCGGCGGGCAGCGCGTCGTCATCTCCTGCGCGCCGGTGGCCAGCCCGGCGTTCTGGATGGCGAGCGTCACCTCGGTCAGGTGCAGCGCGAACTCCGCCGAGAGGCGGCAGGGCCGGCCTTCGGCGAGCGCGTCGAGCATCTCCACGGGACCGAGCGCGAAGTTCATCGCCGCCGCGCCCTTGCGGGTCACCTTCGGATGGGTGGGGCCCTTCAGGCGGATGCGCCGGCCGACGGGGTGTTCCAGCAGCCTGCGGCGGACGACGAAACGGCGGCGGAATCGCACCGGCGCGGCGTTGTCCCAGGCGCGTGTGACCTCCAGCACGCCGGCGTCGCCGAAGACCCGGATGCGGTGGTCGTGGGGGGCCACGATCGAGCAGGTGAGTCGCGCGATCACGCCGTCGAACTCCAGCACCGCCACCGACATGTCCGGCGCCGCCGGTCCGTCGCACGG
>CAZPCU010000002.1:0-17910 GCA_964585075.1 uncultured Rhodobacterales bacterium | reverse complement strand
GCAACCCCGGCTTCCGACACGGGTTAAAACCGTCGGCGGAGGCCGCCACGACGCGCCGCACGGGCCCGAAGAAGGCCATGAGCCAGGTGAGGTAATAGCCCGCGTGCTCGAGCGTGCAGCCCGTGGCGAACTCGTCGCCGCCCGGCCAGGGCGCGCCGCTCTCGCTTCGCCAGCCCTGCCAGGGCGCCTGCGGGATGAAGCCGTCGTCGAGCTCGGCGTAGACCAGCCGCGGCGTTCCGGCCACCCCGTCGCGGAGCGCCCGGCCAAGCGTCTGCGCCGCCTCCCCCAGCACGCTGCAGGGTGCCGAGGCGAGGAGGAGCCCGCGCTCCGCGGCCAGGGCGTGGAGCGCCCGCGCCTCCTCCATCGTCACCGCGAGGGGTTTTTCCGAATAGACGTGATGGCCCGCCTCGAGGCAGGCGCGGCTCACCTCGTGATGCGCCGCCGGGTTGGTGAGGTTGAGGATCACGCTTCCGGCCGGCGCCGCCCCCAGCAGTTCCTCGAGCGAGTTCGCCGCCGCCACGCCCCAGTGACGGCAGAACGCCGCGAGCCGCGCCGGGTCCCTGTCCCATGCGCGCATGACGGCGATGTCCGGGTGCCGCGCGAAGGAGCGCATGTAGAGATCGGCCACGAAGCCGCAGCCCACGAGCGACACGCTCCGCATGCCCCGTTCCGCGCCCTCCTGTCGTCCTTGCCTCGCCACGCGTCCTGCTCCGCCTGCCCGTGTCGGTGTCGGTGATCCGGTCGCACTGTTCAACAGCAGAGCTTCGTGTCAATTCTTCGACGCCGATGGCTCGCGGGCGCGGCGCGGTCACACCGGGGCGTGGCCGGAACGCGCGACAGCCGTCCTGTCCACAAGGATTGGAGTGCAGACGTGAAGTTCCTTGCCGGTCCGCACGAGATCGAGGTGAACCTGCCCGACCGCGAGGCGGTTTTCGAGGCGGTCGGCGCGCGCCTCGATGCCGGGGAAGGTTTCGCGCTCGCCACGATCAACCTCGACCATCTCGTGAAGCTGCGGGACGATCCCTCCTTCGCGGAAACCTACGCGGCGCAGGATTTCGTGGTGGCCGACGGCAATCCCGTCGTGGTGCTCTCGCGACTCGCGGGGGCGCCGGTGCGCCTCGTCCCGGGCTCGGATCTGGTGGTCCCGATCGCGCGGCTCGCAGCAGGCCGCGGCGCCCCGGTGGCGCTTCTCGGCAGCACCTCTCCCGTGCTGGAAGCTGCCGCGCGCAGGCTTGCCGAGGACGCGCCCGGCCTTTCCGTCGTCTGCCGGCTCGCGCCGCCCATGGGCTTCGATCCGGATGGCGACGCGGCGGCCGCGATGCTCGAGGAGGTCGCCCGCTCGGGCGCGCGGCTCTGTTTCGTGGCGCTGGGCGCGCCGCGGCAGGAACGGCTCGCCGCGCGGGGCCGTGCCCTCGCCCCCGCCGTGGGGTTCGTCTCCATCGGCGCCGGGCTGGATTTCCTGGCCGGGGCGCAGCGGCGCGCGCCCGTCTGGATGCGCCGGCTCGCGCTCGAGTGGCTCTGGCGCCTCGGCTCCGATCCGCGCCGGCTCGGTCTGCGCTACGCCCGCTGCGCGGCGATCCTGCCGGGCGAGACGGTCCGGGCGCTGCGCTCCCGAAAGGGCTGACGCGCTTCAGGTTCCGAGGCGGCGGGGCCGCGGCGGGCGGCGGAGCAGCAGGAGATCCTTCACCTTGCGCTTGAGCCCGCGCGGCGGAAGCAGTTCCCGGTCGCGCTCGAACACCGCGCCGGTGAGGGCCGGATCGTGCCAGAGCGCGAGCTCCGCGCCCCAGCGCGCGGCGTCTTCCGGCGCGAGGCCATGGGGCACGCCCATGGAGGTCGCCAGCATTCCGGGCATCCAGTCGCCGATCACGATGTCCGGGAAACGATCCCCGAGATCGGCCACCAGCGCCCGCGTCAGCACGCGCGCCGCGCCCTTGGAGACGGAATAGGCCGAACTTGCCGGGATGGGCGCGACATCGGCGAAGGTGGCCACGTTCAGGATCCGTCCCACGCCCGTCTTGCACATGTCGTCGAGGGCGGCGCGGGTGCAGGCGATGACGCCGCCGAGGTTCACGTTCACCGTCGCCCCGAAGCTTTCGGCCGTCTCGTCGAGGAAGTCGCGGCGCGGATAGACGGCCGCGTTGTTCACGAGCACGGTGACAGGCCCCAGCGCGCGGCGGATCTCGGCGAAGCCGTCCCGGACGGCCGCGGGGTCGGCCACGTCCACCTGCACGCCCGTGAACCTCTCGCCGATGAGCGCGTTGGTCTCGGCGAGGGAGTCCTTGCGCCGCCCGAAGCCGGCGACGGCCATGCCGCGGGCGGCGAGTTCCCGCGCGAGCGCGCGGCCGAGCCCCCCGCCCGCCCCGGTGACGAGGGCCACGCCCTTCAGGATCTCGTCCTGCGCGGTGCTCATCTCGTGTCCTCCGCGATTGCGTCCGCCACGCGGAGCGCGTTGGCGGCGATGGTCAGGCTCGGGTTCACGCCCATCGAGGTCGGCATGAAGCTCGCATCCGCCACCCAGAGATTCCTGACGCCGTGGGCCCGGCAGTCGGGCCGCAGCACCGAGCGGCGTGGATCCTCGCCGAATGCGAGCGTGCCGGAGGGGTGGCCGAAGTTGAGCTCGGGCCCGGGGTTCAGGAACCAGGTCCGGTGCGCCCTGAAGGCGCGTTTCATGGCCCGCCGGAACCGGCGGCGGCGCTCCAGGAGTTCGGGGGCGTAGCGATACGCCACGCGAATCCTGTCGTCGCCCTCGGGAGGGAGGACACGGTTTTCCGGGTAGGGCAGATCCTCGAGAAGGCCCACGAAGACCTTGGCCTGGCCGAAGACGCGCTCCGCCGCCGCCGCTGGCAGGGGCGCGAACGGCTTCAGCCGCCGGAGGGCGGAGCGTTCCATCATGCCGCGCAGGAAATGGACGATCTCCCCATAGCCGACGTCCATGCCCATGGCCTGCACGGTGCCGAAGCGGTCGCCGCCCACGTGGTAGAGGTCGCGGAGCGAGATCGCCTTGGACGGGCCCTCGAACCGCGCGGCGCGACCGGGCCAGAGCGCCATCATCTCGTTGAGGTGGAACATCAGGTTCCGGCCGACGAGCCCGCTTTCGTTGGCGCAGCCCTCGGGCCAGGCGTCGGAGGCCGAGGCGAGGAGAAGCCGCGGCGAGCCGAGCGCGCCCGCGGCGAGCACGATGCGCGGGGCGGAAAGCGTGAAGCTCTCGCCGTCGCGCCGCACCGAGAGGTGGGAAATCCGGTCCTGCCCGCCCTGGAGCGCGGTCACCTCGCACCTGTCGAGGAGCGCGGCGCGCCCGGTCGCGAGCGCGGGCTCCACGCCGGCGGAGCGGCCATCCATCTTGCAGCGCTTCGGGCATTTGCTGCCGAGGCAGCCGAGGCAGCCCTCCACATGCGCGATGGCGCTGTGCGACCGGTAGGGGTGGAGGCCCGCCGCGCGGAACGCGGCCATCAGCGCCGCGTCGCCCGGATCTGGCGGCGGCGGGGCGCGCAGCGCCCCCTGCAACTCGGGCGACAGGGGGTCGGGTTCGCCGCAGATGGCGAGCCAGCGCTCGGCTTCCTCGAACCATGGTCGGAAGGTGTCGTATCCGACCGGCCAGCCACCGGTCGGGTGAGGCCGGCCGTCCGCATCCTCGAGATCGTGGCGTTCGGGGCGTTCCAGCGTGGCCGCGTAGAAGACGGAGGACCCTCCGAGCCCTGCGCCCACCGGTGCGAAGAACTCCGCGCGCCTGCCGTCGAGCGTCGCCTCCATGGGCGCGGGCCAGAACCCCCGGGCGAGGCGCGCGGCGGGTTCGAAGACGCCGGGGTCGAGCCGCACGCGCTCGCCGCGCGGGCCGGCCGGGCCCTTCTCGACGAAAAGGACGCGCATCCCCGCTTCCGCCAGCCGCCGCCCGGCGAGTCCACCGCCCATGCCGGTGCCGATCACGATCACGTCCCACTGGGTCTCGCGGACAGCGTCGGTCATCCGGTCTCTCCGGCCATCGGGCGCTCGTCCGGGCGAAAAACCGGCACGAAGAGATCGCGAAGAGCGCGCGCCGCGGCGTTGGTGAGGTGGTTGGTGTCGAAGTAGTAGCCCGCCCCGTCATGGAGCGCGTGGCAAGCCGCCACGTCGCAAAGCCGGGGCCACGGGTCGATGAGCTCGATCCGGCCTTCCGCGGCGAGCGCCGCGAGCAGCGCGTCCGCCCGCGCCGCCCGCGCCTCTGCAGTCGCCCGCGGCGTTGCGACGGCGGCGGCGGTCTCGGCCTCCGAGATGCGGCCATGGGCGAGCTGCCGGGCCAGCTGGCGGGAGTCGTAGCCCTGAAGTTCCGGAGGCTGGCGGAAGGCGTGAAGCCCGGCCGTCGCGCCGATCTCCTCGGCGGTCAGCCGGAGCGCCGCGGCGATGAACTCGGCGTTGGTGCCCGGGGCGAGGCCGGAGCCGGGCGCGGGGCGCAGATCGATCCGGTTCTCCGCGTCGAGCCCTGCGCCCCGTCCATCGGCATAATAGGTCCAGCGCGCCACCAGAAGCACGTCGCGGACCGAGGTCATCTTCGGGAGCGCCTCGCGCATCTGCGCGTTGGCATGCGTGCAGGCCGCGTCCTGAGCGGGGGTGGCCGCGCTTTCGCGCTTGGCGACGCCGAAGACCGGCGGGCAGCCGGCGCGCCAGACCACCCAGGCCGGCGTCTCCGTCTCCGCCGCGGCGAGCGCGAGCCCGTCATGCAGCGCGCGCAGATGGCTGTCTCCCCAGACGAGCACCTCGGGCGGGCCATCCGGCCCGATCGGGCAGACCTCGAGCCCGGCGAGAGGGCCGTCCTCCGCGATGCGGCAGCGGCTGAAATCCTGCAGGAAATCCGCCGAGGCGGCGATGTGCGGCCGCACCTCGGGCCCGAAGCGGGCGGGCAGGCCGTCGCCCATGTAGACCGCGCCGCCGACGCCGACCAGCGCCGCCGACCCGGCGACCCAGCCGCCGAGGTGCCAGCGTGCGCGCCACTTCGTGCCGAACCGGATCGGTGTTTCGACGAAGCGCCAGGAGGCCCAGGCGAGCGCGACGGAGACGCCCAGCCAGAAGGAGAGCTCTCCCCAGCCGAGTTCGCCGCCGCCGCGGTATCGCGCGAGAACCAGCACCGGCCAGTGCCAAAGGTAGAGCGCGTAGGAGATCCGCCCGAGCCAGATTGCCCCGGGTGCCGAGAGCGCCCGGTTCACCGGGTTCGCGTCCTGGCCGTTGAGAAGGAGAAGAACGGTGCCTGCGACGGGCAGCAGCGCCCACCATCCCGGGAAGCCCTCTGCGGGGATCGCGGCGAAGCCCGAGAGGACGAGCGCGAGCCCCGCCCAGCTCAACGCCGGGTGCCACGCCCAGCGCGCGCGCGTCGAGAGCCCCCAGATGCCGAGCAGGACGCCAGCGAGCAGTTCCCAGGCGCGGAACGGGAAGAGGTAGAAGGCCGACGGTTGCGATCGCGGCGTGGTCCAGGCGGACGCGGCGAAGGACGCGATGGCGAGCGCCACGAGAAGCACGACGAGCGCTCGCGGACGACGGGCGAGAAGGAGCAGGACGAGCGGAAGGCAGATGTAGAACTGCTCCTCCACCGCGAGCGACCAGGTGTGGAGCAGCGCCTTGTCCTCTGCCGCCGCGTCGAAATAGCCCGCCTCGCGCCAGAACTGCAGGTTGGAGAGATAGACCGTGGCCGCGATCAGCGCCTTCGCGTAGTCGCGGAACTCGAAAGGCAGAAGCACCGCCCAGGCCACCGCGGTGACGACGGCCGCCATCAGGAAGAAGGCCGGCGCGAGGCGGCGGATGCGGCGCAGGAAGAAGCGGGAGAGCCGGATCGTCCCGGTCTCGTCCAGTTCCCGCCAGAGGATCGTGCCGATCAGGAAGCCCGAGAGCACGAAGAACACGTCCACGCCGGCGAAGCCGCCGGGAAGCGGCGCGCCGTAGTGGTAGAGGACGACGGCGGCCACCGCGATGGCGCGCATCCCGTCGATCTCCGGTCTATAGGCGAGCGGGGCGGTCTCGGCGGTCACCGCGATCGTCCTTCTCAAGGGTGGAATTCCTCTCTTGCCAAACATTTCCGCGCGCGGCCGTGCGGGAGTCAAGGAAAGGGGAGGATTGTCGCGGATGGCGGCGCGACGGGAGCCGAGCGGCGCGATTGTTCCGTCCCGCGGGCCGGGGTATCACCCCGATCGCCGGGATTGCGAGGAGCGCCGGTCTTGCAGGAGCACGGGGAAATTTCCGCGACCGTGCCCGACTGGCCGCGCGAGGCGGTGGCCCGGTTCCGGGATCCGGACAGGAAGCGCCTGCGGTCGATCCGGCGCTACCGGGCCGCGAATGCGCACGGAGGGGGGCCGGGCTGGCCGCCTCGAAACACTGGGCGCTCGTGCACCGGCCGTGGCCGGTCCTGACGCAGTCGGAGAGTCATCTCGACACGGAGATCCGGGACGGTCTGCGCCTGCCCCCGGCGGGCATCTTGATCCACCCCGACCCGCGGATCGCCTCGGCGGCCGGATCAGACGAGCACCGGGGCGGGCGCGGGCCGCCCCGCGAGCACCCAGTCGTAGACGCGGGAAACCTGGCGCGCCTTTCTTTCCCAGGTGAACGCTGTCTCGACGCGCGCGCGCGCGGCCTCTGCGAGAGGCGCCAGAGAGCCCGGATCGGCCGTCAGCCGCGCGAGTTCCGCGGCGAATCGCTCCACGATCGCGGAGCGCGGGCCCATCGGCACCTTGATACCGGTGTCGGATCCCACGAGTTCGCCCGGCCCCGCGTAGTCCACGATCAGTGGCACGACGCCGAGCGCCATGGCTTCCAGCACGACCCCGCCGCCGAACTCGCGTATGGACGGGAACGCGAGCAGGTGGCAGCCGCAGAGCACTTCCTGCACCTGTTCGTGCGGGAGCCAGCCATGGAACGTCACGCCGGGCAGGCCGTCCGCCTGCGCCCGCAGCGCCTCGGCCATTGGCCCGTCGCCCACCATCTGCAGCTGGAGGCGCCCGGCGCGAAGAAGCGGCGCGGCGGCCTCGAGCAGCATGTCCGGCCCCTTGTAGGGGACCATGCGCCCGACGAAGGCGGCCCGTAGCGGCCCGTCGCATGGCGGCTCGGCGCGGCGTGAGAACCGCGCCGGGTCCACGGCGTTCTCGGGCAGGTAGAGGCACTTGTCGCGATAGCGCGCGGGGATCTCGCTCTCGGTATGGCGGGAGCCTGCCAGGATCGCGGCCGCATGGGCAAGCGTCGCGCGGCGGCCGGGCAGCGCCTTGTAGGCGCCTCTCACGTAGGAGAGAAACTCCCGCTCGCGCCGGCGTTCCGCGTCGAAGCCGGGCGGCCACGGCACGCCGCCGTTCAGGGGCCCGATCACGAAGGGAACGCCCGCTTTCGCCACGCGCCGGGCGCTCGGGCTCGGGGTGGTCGGGCTGAGCGGCGTGACCCGGTGCACCACGTCCCAGCGCCCCGCGGCGATCTCGGCGCCGAAACGGCGCCAGACCAGCCGCTCGAACCAGGGATAGGAGAGCGCGGCCAGCGCCTGCACTGTCGTCCAGCCGCGCCCTTCCCCGAGGCGAAGCGCCTCGCCGAGTCGCCAGACCGGGCGCTGGATGGCCTCGGAGTCGATGGCGGTGAAGTCCCGGCCTTCGACGAGCCCTGTCCGGAGAATGGCCTCGCGGTTCCGGATCTGCGTGACGATGTGAACGTCGGCCACGTCGCGAAGGGCGTTGGCCAGAGACCAGCCGACCAGTGGCACGCTCACCCATTCCGGGTTGGCGGCCTCGGCGATCACGAGGACGCGTCGGCGCATGGGCTACATGACCGGGCGCCAGATCGGTTCGTCGGGCTGTGCTTCGGTCCCTTCCTGCGCAGGTGTGCGGGATCGAGCCTCCGCGACTCCCCAGAGCGCCCCGCAGATGAGCCAGGTGATCGGCGTGAGAGTGGCGTTCGGAAGGAGTTCCACCAGGTTGATCGCGAGCAGCAGCGAGAGCGGCCCGGCCCAGGGCGGCGGCGGATCCCCGCCCCTGCCGAAGCGGTGCCAGACCAGGAAGATGGGCATAGAAAGCAGCAGGAATTCCGCGAGGAAACCGACCCAGCCATAGACACCCATGGTGATGATCCACCGCCCGTCGGTCACGGTGAGCGGCCGTCCGTCGCCGGAATAGACATGGTTGCGCCCCCAGCTTCCCCAGCCGAAGAGCGGCTTCTCCTCGGCCCGCGCCTGCAAGACCTCCTCGTTGTCGAGGCGGAAGCGCAGCGAATTGGCCCGCTCGGCGCTCACGCGCTCGGCCTGGGCGAGAATCCAGTCCGTGGGCACCAGATGCGCGCCCTTGAGCACGGGGTAGGCCGTGGCCAGAAGCGCGATGACCGCGGCGAGGCGGATCTGGGTGCGAACGCCGAGGAGCAGGACGAGCGGCGCGAGCAGAAGCATGTAGAGCAGCGATGCCAGAGACTTGCAGAGCACCAGCACGATCGCGAGATAGACCGCCGCGAATAGCCAGAGCGTTGCCTGCCGCGTGTTGGAAAAGCGCCAGAGCGCCAGCGCGGCGATTACTGTCGTCATGGCGAAGTAGGCCACCCAGAGCCCGTGGTAGAGGAACACGATCGGCCGGTAGCCGTCGCCCCGCACCATCTGGCTGAAGATGTGCTGGAAGTAGCCGTAGACCCATGTGTTGATCTGCGGGCTGAGACGGACCTCGGCGAGCATGGGGAGCGAATAGGCCAGGCCGGCGAGCGCAAGGGCGCGAAGAAGGGCGTGCAGGCTTTCGCCCGATGCGAGAAGCTGGCGCGCCATCAGGAAGGGCAGGAGATGCAGGAACTGCAGAACGGACAGCGCCACCGCGTCCTTGATCCCGAGCCCGGTGATCACGTGGCTCTCGAAGATGGCCGGTTCGGGGTTGGTGAGCACGGTCGCGATCGGCGAGAGAACGAAGACGGCGATCAGAAGCCGGGCCAGGGGGGCGCGCGGAAGGAGCGGCGCGTCGGCGCGATGAAGCGCGAGCACCGCCACGAAGGCCGCAAGGCTCGGAATGTTGTCCTTCGAGAACGGCGGCAGAAGCGGGAAGTCGAAGGCCGCCGGTTGTGGCGGCAGCAGGAGAAAACCGCCCAGAAGCGACCAGATGAGCGCGCGGTCAGCCGGAAGACGCCGGAAGAGGACGAGCGTCACGACGGGCCATGCGAGCAGCATGAAATAGGCGAAGGCGTTAGGCATGTGCCGGTCGTCCCCGGTCCTTCCGTTTCACGCCCCCGGTGAACGCTTCGGGAGCGCTAGCGCCCGGTCGCGTTCAGAACCACGCGGACCGTCCGAAGCAGCACCTTGAGATCCGTGCCGAAGGACAGGTCGCGGAAATAACGTGTATCATGAAGCGCCCGCTCCGCGAAGCTCGACTCGTTGCGGACCGAGGTCTGCCAGTAACCCGTGATGCCCGGGCGCAGCGCGTAGTAGGCGAGACCGGGATAGAGATCCCGCTGCCCGGCCATCATCGGGCGCGGCCCGACGAGCGACATGTCGCCCGTCAGCACGCTCCAGAGTTGCGGAAGTTCGTCGAGCGACGACTTGCGGATGAAGCGTCCGACCGGCGTGATGCGCGGATCGTCCCGCAGCTTCTGCGACCATTCCCACTCCGCACGCGCGTCGGGATTGGCGGCGAGATGCGCTTCGAGCATCCTGTCGGCGTCGGGGACCATGCTGCGCAGCTTCCACATGTTGAAGATGCGGCCTTCGCGCCCGATACGCTTCTGGCGATAGAAGGGAGAATGCCCGTCGAGCGACAGCAGCACGAGGAACGGCAGCAGCAGAACGACGGCTGGCAGCGCCATGAGGGCGACGCAGATCAGGTCCAGAACCCGTTTCCCGCCATGACGATAGATATTGCCGCCGGACCTGCGAACGAGGGCTGTCTCGAACAGGCGCCCGGTGTCCAGAAGTTCCGGCACCGCGTGATCTTGAACCTTTGCAGACATGAAGCAGCTTCGACCGTTAAACTTTCAACCCGTCACACTTCAGTACGCGGCGCGCCACCGCGCCCGTCAAAGGGCACTCGATTTCATCTGGAATATCCCCCGATCCCCACACGAATTACCGCACCACATGCCTGCGCTGCCGACACTGCACAGGCGCAAGGCATACGCAATTAAGTCAAGATTTCGACCAATTCGAGGAAACCATGCGCCTTTCTCGGCGTCAGGTCAAGCGTGAAGCAAAGCTCTACAACCGCTGCGAGAGCCCTTGATTTCAAGGCGTTTCGCTCCGGCCGCGGGGGATGACTGCTGCGGTTTCAGCCCGCCCGGGGAGGCGGCGGCGTTGCCACGAAAATGCCCAATTTCTTGCCGTTCCAGGCATCTCTCGGAGGGTTCGCGGAAACAGTCGGCGGATCCTGCCGGCGGAGTCCCGGTGACGGGAAATTGTCATTGAAGCCAAGTCTTGGCAGGGGGCATTCCCGGCCGCCTGTACCAATCCCCCAACGTGGCCGTTCCACGACAGGACTCATCGCGCCGCCGTGCTCGCTTCTGTCGCCTCCCGATGCCGCGAATACAACCTCAGGTCGCATGACTCGGCCGCGAGGGACATTGCTCGCGTCACTGCGCGCCGAACAATCCCGCCCCGGGCGGCGAATCGTTTCCGAGCGCGGAGTTGCATGGCGGCGGGCGACGCACTATCCCGCTCGCACGGCGCAGAAGCCAACGGAGCGCGGCACGTGGCGAACCATCTCTACCAGAGCGATCTTCCGGACACTCTCGACCTCGGCCCGGTCGTCGCGATCGATTGCGAGGCCATGGGGCTCAACCCGCACAGGGACCGGCTTTGCGTCGTGCAACTATCGGCGGGCGACGGGGCGGCGCATATCGTCCAGATCGCGCAAGGCCAGACCCGTGCGCCGAACCTGGAGCGCCTGCTCGCCGACCCCGGCACGCTGAAGCTCTTCCACTTCGGCCGCTTCGACATCGCGCTTCTCCTGCACAGCTTCGGCGTTCTGGCCGCACCGGTCTACTGCACCAAGATCGCGAGCAAGCTCGTGCGCACCTACACCGACCGGCACGGTCTGAAGGCGCTGCTTCAGGAGTGCCTCGGCATCGACATCTCCAAGCAGCAGCAGTCGAGCGACTGGGGCGCGGAGGCGCTTTCCGAGGCGCAACTGGACTACGCCGCGTCGGACGTGCTGCACCTGCACCGCCTCCGGGACGTCCTGGACGGGATGCTCGCCCGAGAGGGCCGATCGGAACTCGCGCAGGCCTGTTTCGACTTCCTGCCCACCCGGGCGCGGCTGGATCTCGCGGGCTGGCCGGACGAGGATATCTTCGCGCATTGACCCTTGCGCTGCATCTCCGGGGCCCGGGGCCCGGGACGCGCTGAGATGGCGCTCGGGGACAAGGCCCATTCGCGCCTCGTGGCCTGGCTGAAGATCGCGCTGCCGCTGGCCGCCCTCGCGCTGCTCTCCACGCTCTTCCTCCTCGCGCGGCCCCCCGCGCAGCCCGGCGAGGCCCCCTTCGGCCGGGACGACATCCGCTCCGGCACCGCGGAAGAGGTGATCACCGAGCCCGTCTATACCGGGAAGACGGTCGACGGCACCGCGCTGACCGTCCGTGCGAGCCAGGTGCGGCCGGGCGGCGCGGCGGACGGCCCGGTGACCGCGGCGTCCGTCGAGGCGGAGATGGAGCCGCCCGCCGGCGGCTGGATGCGCCTCGACGCCGCGCGCGCCGCATGGGCGCAGGAGGGATCCACGCTCGTCTTCGAGGGCGCCGTGGAACTGGAAGATTCCGCGGGATACGACCTCAGGACGGACCGGCTGGTCGTGACGGTGGACCGCTTCACGGCCGACACGGAAGGCCCGGTCGAAGGCCGGGGGCCCGCTGGCACGATCCGCGCCGACCGGCTGCGGATCGATACGGCGGAGGATGGCGGCAATGCCCGATTGCTGTTCACCGGCGGGGTAAAGCTGGTATACGAGCCCCGAGGGTGAGGAACGGGCCGGCTGCCTTGCGAAACGCATTCATCATCGCGCTGGCGCTCGCCACGGCGGGCGCGCCGGCCTTGGGCCAGTCGGTCGCCTTCGGCGATTCGGCGCAGGATACCGACGCGCCCGTGGAAGTGACGGCGGACTCGCTCTCCGTCACCGAAGAGGAAGGCAGCGCGCTCTTCACCGGCAACGTGGTGATCGTGCAGGGCGAGTTGCGCCTCGCAGCGCCCCGCGTCCTGATCGTCTACGACGAGGCCGGCGACCGCATCGCGCGGATGGAGGCCACGGGCGGCGTCACTCTGTTGAGCGGCGAGGACGCCGCGGAGGCGGAGCGCGCCGATTACGACCCCGATGCCGGGACCATCGTGATGATGGGGCAGGTGCTGCTCACCCAGGGGCGCAACGCGATCAGCGCCGAGCGCATGTCGGTGGATCTCGACGGCGGCACCGCCGAGATGTCGGGCCGGGTGCGCACGCTCATCCAGCCGGGGGCGGAGTGATGGAGGGCCCGCAATTCGCCGTCACCGAGGGCGACTCGGGCCTGCGTGTCCGCCATCTGCGCAAGAGCTACCGCAAGCGCGTGGTGATACGCGACGTGAATCTGGAGCTTCACCGCGGAGAGGTCGTGGGGCTTCTGGGCCCCAACGGTTCGGGCAAGACGACCTGCTTCTACGCCATCGCCGGGCTCATCTATCCCGAGGGCGGGCAGGTTCTCGTGGACGGCACGGACGTGACCGCATTGCCGATGTATCGCCGGGCGCGGCTCGGAATCGGCTACCTGCCGCAGGAGATGTCGATCTTCCGCGGTCTCAGCGTCGAGGACAACATCGCCGCGATTCTCGACATTTCCGAGCGCGACCGTCACCGCCGGCGCGAGCGGCTCGAGGAGCTCCTGTCGGAATTCTCCATCGAGCACCTGCGCCGCGCGCCCGCGCTGGCCCTGTCGGGGGGCGAGCGGCGGCGGGTGGAGATCGCGCGATGCCTCGCCGCGAACCCGCGCTATCTTCTTCTGGACGAACCCTTCGCCGGGGTGGACCCGATCTCCGTCAACGACATCCGCCACCTCGTCGCCGATCTCAAGACGCGCGGCATCGGGGTGCTGATCACCGATCACAACGTCCGCGAGACGCTCGAGATCGTGGACCGCGCCTACATCCTGCATGACGGGACCATGCTGATGTCCGGCTCGCCCGAGGAAGTGGTCCGCAACGAGAACGTGCGGCGCGTCTATCTTGGGGAGAACTTCCGGATCTCGTGACGGTCGCGGTAGCGATTGACAGAGCGCCGTTCCCTCCTCTCAAATAACTGCATGACCACTTCGCGACACGACCCGCCACGCGGCGCGGCCCTGGGCCGCCGCCGCGCCGTTGGAGCTGTCGCCTGTGGCGGTTGAGCGTCCGGGAGCCGCACGCGCGCATGCGCGCGACCACGCCCGGACCGCAGGAAAGGAGACGGCATGCGCTACCAGATCAGTGGCAAGCAGATCGACATCGGCGATGCGCTTCAGACCCATGTGAAGGAGGAGCTGGGCGCGGCCATCGGCAAGTATGCCGAGCGGCCGACCGATGCGCAGGTGATCTTCTCGCGGGACGGGCACGAGTTCGTCTGCGAGGCCACGGTTCACCTGTCCACCGGCCTGACGGCGCAGGCCAGGGCTGCCGCCACCGAGATCTACGCCGCCTTCGACTCGTGCTGCGCGAAGATGGAAAAGCAGCTGCGCCGATACAAGCGCAGGTTGAAGGATCATCACCGATCCCGTGCAGAGCCGGTTGAACTGAGCGGAGCCGCCTCGTATATCCTCGCGGCGAACGAGGACAGCGACGAATCGGAGCCGGAAGATCTCCAGCCCGTGATCGTGGCGGAAACGCAGACGAAAATCCCTTCGCTGACGGTAGGCGAGGCGGTGATGCAGATGGAACTGGCCGGTGCGCCCGTGCTCGTGTTCCGGAACGAGAAAAGGAACGGGGTGAACGTCGTCTACAGGCGAGATGACGGAAACATTGGCTGGATCGAGCCGCAGGAGCCCGCCTGAGCGGAGTTTCGCGGCACCGTCGCAGGCACGTCCCCGAGAGCAGGCAAGACATGGATCTTCTGGAACTGATCAAGCCCGAAGCCGTTCGCGTCCTGACGTCGGCCTCTTCGAAGAAGCGGCTCATCCACGACGTCGCCGATCTGGCCGAAGCAGCCTACGGTATCGATTCCCAGACGGCGATGGACGCGCTGCAGGAGCGGGAGGCGCTCGGCCCGACCGGCGTGGGCGGCGGTGTCGCGCTGCCGCATTGCCGCCTGCCGGACATCGAGGCCATGGCCGGCGTTTTCATCCTGCTCGAGCGCCCGGTCGATTTCGAGGCGGTCGATCGCCAGCCGGTGGACATCGCCTTCGGCCTCTTCGCGCCCCTCGATGCCGGGGTGGAGCATCTGAAGGCGCTGGCGCTGGTCTCGCGGACGCTGCGCGCAAGCTCGGTCTGCGCCAAGCTCCGGGCCAACCCGGACCCGGCGAAGCTCCACACGATCCTTACCGAGGCCCAGCGCGAACAGGCGGCGTGACGGCGGGCGGCGTCCAGTCGCCGAAGCCGAACTGCCAGTAGTCGCGCGCGTAGACCTGGCGCGCCTTCGCGTCGAGCTCGGCGTCGTGAATGTCCGCGAGCGCGAACGGCGCGTCCGGCGGAGATGGTTCGGGCACGCCGGCTCCCCGCCGCCCCGCCGCGGCGGCAAGCGCGGGGAGGTCCTCAGCCATCTCCTCCTCCCGGATCACCTGGTCCGGGAGCGCGAAGCTGCCCATGTCGAGCAGCGCCTGCGCTTGGCTCGCCCAGTGCGGATCGACGCGGATGCCGGTGAGCCCCGCGAGATTGTCCTTCACGAAGTCGAGGAAACCCAGGAAGGCCGCCCGGTGCGCCGCGGCGTCGTAGCCTGCATCCGGCAACGCCTCGGGCAGCGCCAGGCCGCGTTGGCGGACGAGTTGCCGGCGGACGCGCCGGAAGGCGCCTTGCCCGGTGGACAGGATGCGCGCGCAGAACACGGAATGGGCGCGCACCAGGGGATGGCGCAGCACGGTGAAGCGCCGGTGGCCCGCATGCGCCTTCATCCATTGGCGGAGCTCCTTCTGCGTGAAGTCGCGTGCAAGGGCGCCCGGCTCCTCCCCGTCGAGCGCCGCGAGCCACCGCGCGACCGCGCTCTCCGGCCCGCCCCTGAGCGGCATGTACAGCAGCGGCGTGCGCGGCGCGGCGAGGAAGGACGGCACGGCCGGGCCGCGGCGCGGCTCCAGGTTCGGCGTGCGCGAGAGGTGGAACCGGTCGATCCGGGCGAGCTCCCGGCTGACCGCGCCGGGATTGGCGATCTTCTCCTCCAGCGGCGCGGGGTTCTGTCGCTTGAGCGTCCCGTCGAGCGCGTCGAGCCGCCCCTCGGAGCCGAGCCACGCCGCGAGGCCGTTCATCACGTCGAGGGCCCTCAGATCCTCGAAATCGAGCCAGAACGCCGTCTGCCCCGTGGTCTGCAGCGCCCGCATGATCCGAAGCTGGAAGTCCTGCATAGCGGAGATGTGGCGCTCGAACTCGGCGCCGTCGAACTCCGCCAGGGCATCCTTGCGGCGCTTGACGTCGGTGAGCTTCCACTGGCCCGTGGTGCGGGCGATCTTCCACGACACGTAGCTTTCGAGGGGGTTCCGCGTGAGCACGATCTTCGCGCAGCGCGGATCGGCGAGGAGGTCCTCCAGGATGCGCGGGTCGTGGTCGTGGAAGTAGCGGAACCCGTCGAGCGCGCCCGGCGCGGCGCGCATCGCGGCCAGAAGGCGGCCCGGTTCGGCGTCGCGCGCGCCGCGGCCGATGCCGAGAAGCTCCTCGCGGTTGGGATAGCCGATGAAGTGCGGGTTGAACGCCTCGCCGTGGCATCGCACGTCGGGCAGCGCGTTGAGGTTGGACTCGAGGAAGTTGGAGCCCGTCCGCATCTCGGCGAGGACGACGAAGAGGTCGAAGCGCGCCACGGCCCGGGCCTATTTCACGACATAGGGGCGCGGCGCCCTCGGCACGGGCTGCCCCGCCGCCGGCGTCACCGGGAAATTGCCCATGAGGTAGGGATGCATCCCCTCGTTCTTGAGATCCTGCAGGAACTGGCCGAAGCCGGTCAGATCGGTCATCCGCGGCATTTCCGACAGCCGTTGCGTGCCGCGGGGGTCGATCTCTTCGAGGATGCTCTGGAGCGGCTGCACCGGGCCCTCGATGAACTCCGCCAGCGTCCAGATGCGCACGCGCGCCTTGACCCAGGGCGAGCGCAGCACCTTGAGGTGGTCGGCCTCCACGCGCTGGAGATGGGCCGCCTCGCGGCGGAGGGCCCCGAAGCTGCGGTTGGACCGGAAGAGCGGGATCGCCCAGGCCCCGGTGATCACCGAGACCTGCGCGTTCGGATCCTTGGCGATGGGCCAGTTGATCGCCTGGTTGTCCTGCGGGCCGAACTGGAAGCATTGCCGCTCGCCCCGCGTGTTCCAGACCAGGCTCGTCAGGAACGCCCTCGGATTGGCGTCGCGGACCGCGGCGCTGTCGCAGAGCCCGCCGGCGATGATGGCCTGCCCGTCCGCGAATTCCGCCCGCCCGGGCGCGAAGAGATGGCCGTGCACCGCCGCGCCCGTGGTGCGGGCGAGCCAGACCTCGAAATCCTCGAAGAGCTCCGCGAAGCCCTGGAACACGGAATACGGCGCGGCCGTGACGCCGTTCTCGAAGCCCTCGCGCGGGAAGCGGCTCTGCATGTAGAGGCCGGGTCGGCCGCGGGTGCGCCGCTCCACGGCCCTGGCGAAGACGCGGTCGATCTTGCCGGGGTTGGGCTCGGCGCGCTTCATGCCGCGGCCGGCGTGACCCAGGAACGTCTCGTAGAGAAGATCGGCGCGCGGCCAGATCTTGCGCGCCACAAAACAGTCCGACCGGCGCAGGAGTTCAAGGTGGTCGTCGTAGAAGACGTGCGGCTTTCCCTTGAAGTCGAACTTGGAAAGCGTGAGCGAACGGCTCTCGATCTCGTGCGAGTGAAGCCGCGCAAGCGTCTGGAAATAGCTTTCGTCGGGGATCCAGACGCGGCGGAAGTAGCGATCGTAGCTGTGCCGGTTCGGATCGGACAGGATCGCGGCCAGCGTGTCCCGCGTCAGGCACCACCACTGGCTGCCGAGATGCGGGACGATGCCCTCGGGCAGGCGGCGCCTGCGGCCGATCCGGCGCTGGAGCGCCACGTAGCGGTCGAAGAGGAAACGCTGACGCTTCCACGAGAAGGGGAAGGACAGCGTGAACCGCTCCTCGTGGAGGCCGCCCACCGTCCAGGGCACCTCGGCCGTGGTCGCGCTTTCGATGAAGTCGGTGCGCGGACGCTCGGCCAGATACTCCGACAACTCGCAGACGGGCCGGAGCGGCAGGCAGGCGCCGGAGGCGAGATAGACGTGCCGGACGTCCGGGAACTCCTTCAGCATCAGCTCCGAGGCCGCCTGGGTCGCGGCCACGATGCCCCAGGTGCCCCATTCGCAGCGGAAGCGGCGGGAAAAGCGCACGTCGGGCAGGTCGGAGAGCGCGGCTTGCAGGCGGGCGTAGGCGCCGGGCGGGACCGCGCGGTCGGCGTGGATCACGAGCGGGCAGCCGGCCCGCGCCCAGTGCCGCGCGACCTGCACCGCGCGGCCGAGCGCGGTGTGCACGAGCATGATGACGCCGACGCGGCTCATGCCCAGTTGCCCTTGGACATGAGGCCCAGGATCTCGAGCTGGCGCCAGTTCAGGTATTTCTCGGACCACTTGCACCAGAGCGCCGTGTCGCCCTCGGCCATGGCCGCGTAGGCCCGGTATTCGCGCCCTCCGGCGTAGTGCTCGCCCCGGCCGAGCTCTTCCTCGGCCTTGGCCCCGAGCGTGTCGAGGAACTTGGCATGGAGAAGCACGCCGCTCGGCTTCTCGCCGCCGCGGTCGTCGTAGACGAGGTTCAGCCCGCGCGGCAGCAGCATGTGCGTCGAGCTGACATAGGCGTAGCGACGCTGCCATTTCACCAGCGGG
>CAZPCU010000001.1:0-30792 GCA_964585075.1 uncultured Rhodobacterales bacterium | reverse complement strand
GCCCCGCCTCCTCGAACTTGGCGTTGATCTTGCCGGTGAGGTTCCGGCGGGTGGCGTCGGGCTTGATGATCGACAGCGTGCGTTCGGTGGCCATGTTCGGTCTGTCCTCGCAAGAAATGATGGGCGCGCCCCATGCCCGCCCGGTCATGTCGGGCGTGCGCCTAGCATGGAGGTTCGGCCTTGAAAACCCGGGAAACGCCTTGGCCGCCCCGGCGGTCAGAGCGGCCGCTCCATGAAGATCAGCGTGTGATTCAGGTAGGGCGTGTCGTCATGGTAGGGCGGCACTTCCGCGAAGCCGAGGCTCGCGTAGAAGTCGATGACCTCGGTCATCGTCCGCCCGGTGTCGAGCCGGACCACCCGGTGGCCGTCGGACCGGGCCTGGTCCATCAGCGCCTCGGTGAGCGCCCGCCCGAGCCCGGTGCCCCGCGCCTCGGGCCTCACGAAGATGCGCTGCAGCTCGGCGGCCCCGGGCGCCTGGGTCCGCATCATGCCGCAACCCACCGGCGTGCCGCCCGACGTCGCGATCAGGAGCGCCCCGTGGGGCCGGGCGTGGACCCGTGCGAACCCGTCCACCGCGGCCTCCACCCCCGCGGGATCGTATTTCCGGGCGATCGCCGCGCGCTGCTCCGGCAGGCGCTCCAGAAGATGCGCGACGTAATCGGAGAAAAGCCCCATCACCGCCGCGCGGTCTTCCGGGAACTCGGCGAGGCGGATCTGGGGCGTCATGGCGGGCACCTCGGGCGGTTTCCCGGGCAGCATAGCCGCCGCGCCCCGCCTTGCAATGCGCCGCTGGAAGCGCGGCGGAGCGGCTGCTAGAGAGCGCCCATGCTGCGCATCGAGGACATCTCCTTTTCGATGGAAGGCCGCCCGCTCTTCAAGGGCGCCTCCGCGAAGATCCCCGCAGGCCACAAGGTGGGCCTCGTGGGCCGGAACGGCGCGGGCAAGTCCACGCTCTTCCGCCTGATCCGGGGCGAGCTGGCGCTGGAGGGCGGGCGGATCGATCTCCCCGCCCGCGCGCGCATCGGCGGCGTCGCGCAGGAGGCCCCGGCGAGCGAGGTCTCGCTGCTCGACACGGTGCTCGCCGCCGACGCCGAGCGCGCGGGCCTGCTCGCCGAGGCGGAAACGGCCGGGGACCCCGCCCGCATCGCCGAGATCCAGACCCGCCTCGCCGACATCGACGCCTGGTCGGCGGAAGGCCGCGCGGCCGCGATCCTGAAGGGGCTCGGCTTTTCCGAGGCCGACCAGGCGATGCCCTGCTCGGCCTTCTCGGGCGGCTGGCGGATGCGCGTGGCGCTCGCGGGCGTGCTCTTCGCCCAGCCCGACCTCCTGCTGCTCGACGAGCCCACCAACTACCTGGACCTCGAAGGCGCGCTCTGGCTCGAAACCTACCTCGCGCGCTACCCGCACACCGTCATCGTCATCAGCCACGACCGGGATCTCCTGAACCGCGCGGTGGGCGCGATCCTCGAGCTCTCGGACGGCAAGCTCACGCTCTGGACGGGCAATTACGACCGCTTCGCCCGCACCCGCGCCGAGCGCCGCGCCGTTCAGGCCGCCGAGGCCAGGAAGCAGGCCGCGCGGCGGGCGCATCTGCAAGGCTTCGTGGACCGCTTCCGCTACAAGGCGTCCAAGGCGCGCCAGGCGCAGGCGCGGCTCAAGATGATCGAGAGGATGGAGCCCGTGGCCGCCCCCGAGGAGGCCGCGAAGCAGGTCTTCACCTTTCCCGAACCCGAAGAGCTCTCGCCGCCGATCATCCGCATCGAGGGCGGCGCGGTGGGCTATGACGGACGCGCCGTGCTCCGCCGGCTCGATCTGCGCATCGACCAGGACGACCGGATCGCGCTTCTCGGCCGGAACGGCCAGGGGAAATCCACGCTGGCCAGGCTCCTCGCCGACCGGCTGCCGCTCCTCGAGGGGCAGAAGACCGCCGCGGCGAAGCTCCGCGTCGGCTATTTCGCCCAGCACCAGCTCGACGAGCTCCGCGCAGGCGAGACGCCGCTGCAGCATCTCGCCCGCGCGCGCCCCGCGGAAGCGCCGGCGAAGCTGCGGGCCCGGCTCGCAGGCTTCGGGCTCCACGCCGACCAGGCCGACACGGTGGCCGGCCGGCTCTCGGGCGGGCAGAAGGCGCGGCTCGCCCTCCTGCTGGCCACGCTCGACGCGCCGCATCTCCTGATCCTCGACGAGCCCACCAACCACCTCGACATGGAAAGCCGGGAGGCGCTGGTCGAGGCGCTCAACGCCTATACCGGCGCGGTGATCCTCGTCGCCCACGACATGCATCTCCTGAGCCTCGTGGCCGACCGGCTCTGGCTCGTCTCCGGGGGCACCGTCGCGCCCTACGAGGAGGATCTCGAGGCCTACCGCCGCTTCCTGCTGGAAGACCCGAAGCCGGCCCGCGCGCCGGAGAGCAGCGCGGCGCCGCAGCGCCCCCGCCGCCCGTCGCGCGAGCGGCTCGTCGCGCTCCGCCAGGAGGTTCGCAAGTGCGAGGCGAGGATCGACAAGCTGGCCGAGATGCGCGACAGGCTGGCCGACAAGCTCGCCGATCCCGCCCTCTACGCGCCCGAGCGCACCGACGAGGCGGCGGTCTGGCAGAGGAAATACGCCGAGGTCATGGAGGGGCTCGAACGGGCCGAGGCGCTTTGGGTCCGGGCCGTGGAGCGCCTGGAAGCCGCCGGACCCCGCTGAGGCGTTAAAGTTTCGAAAAGCCCCCGTGTGCTAGCGATTCGTCATCGGAATGGGAGGTTCCCGGTGACGAAACTCGCTCTCGCCACGCTCTGCATCGCGACCCTGCTGACCGGGCCGGTCCTCGCCCTCGCCGGTGCGCCGCCGCGGGCCGGCGCGCCCGTCCTGGTCGTCGCCCCGCCCTGGGCGGGGCTCGACGCGATGATCCGCGATGCCGGCGGCCGGCCCCTCGGCCCCGTCGCGCCGTCCCTCGCGCGGCTGGCCCAGTTTCCCGAAACCGGCTTCGCCCCCGCGCTCCGGGCCGCCGGCGCCTGGGCGGTGGCCGACGCGGGCCGGCTCTCCGAGATCTGCGGAGGCAGGCCATGAGCCCCGCCGCGGAGGCCGCCTCCGGGCTCGAGGCCGCGCGCGCCGCGGGATTGCGCCTGATCGTGCGTTCTTCGTTCGCGCTCGTCCCTTGCGCCGCGCTCGCGGCGGCCGCCGCGGGCAATCCCGTCTGGCCGCCCCTGCTGGCGGCTGCCGTCTTCGCGGGGCTGGGCGCGCTCGGCGCGGGCGCGGCCGGGCGCGCCGGGCGGATCGCCGCGGCGCTCGGTCTCGTCGGGCAGGCCGTCGCGATCACCGGGGCGCTGGCGGGGCATCCCTGGCAGCTCGACAGCCACATGATCTTCTTCGCGCTCCTCGCGGCGACGCTGGCGCTCTCCGACGAGGTCGCGGTGCTGGCCGCCGCCGCCGCGATCGCGGTTCACCACCTCGTTCTCACCCTCGCCATGCCCGCGCTCATCTACCCCTCGCTCGGGCTCGCCAACGACTTGTCGCGCACGCTCTTTCACGGCGTGGTCGTCATGATCGAGGCCGGCGCGCTCTGGTGGGCGATCCGCAGCCGCAACCGGCTCGAGGCGGCCCGCACCGAGGCGGACGCCCGGGCCCGCGCCGAAGCCGCCGAGCGCGCCGCCGAGCAGGCCGGCCTCGAGGAGGAGCGCACGGCGGTCGTCGCCACGCTGCGGCGGGTCCTCCACGCGCTCGCCGAGGGCGATCTCGGCACCCGGATCGAGGCCGGCTTCGCGGCGCGCTACGAGGATCTGCGGCGGGATTTCAACGGCGCCTGCGCGGGGCTCTCGCAGGCCATCGCGTCGGTCCGGGAAAGCGCGGAGGCGGTGCGCTCGGAGACCCGGAGCATCGCCCGCGCGGCGACCGGGCTTTCGGAGCGAAGCGAGACGCAGGCCGCGACGCTCGAGGAGATCGTGGCCGCCGCCGACCGCATCGCCGCGCAGATCCGGGAGCAGGCCGCGGCCGCCGCCCATGCCGAGGAAAAGGCCGCCTCCGCCCACAAGCGCGCGGAAGACTCGAAGGCCGTCGTCGCAAGCGCCGAGCGAACCATGCGCGAGATCCAGGACGCCTCGCGCGAGATCGGGCAGATCACCGGCGTCATCAACGAGATCGCGTTCCAGACCAACCTCCTCGCGCTCAACGCCAACGTGGAGGCGGGCCGGGCCGGCGAAGCGGGGCGCGGCTTCTCGATCGTCGCCGACGAGGTCCGCGCGCTCGCGCAGCGCTCGGCCGAGGCCGCCGAACGCATCGGCACGCTCATCTCCGAGTCGGATGCGAGGATCGAGAAGGGCGTGCAGATCACCGGCAACGCCGCCGCGGCGCTCACGGGCATCGGCGACGAGGTCGCGACCCTCTCGGAGCATGTGAGCGGGATCTCCCTTTCGGCGGCCGAGCAGTCGGGCGCGGTGGACGAGATCAACAGCGCGATGCACGAGCTCGACCAGATGTCGCAAAGGAACGTGGCCATGTTCGAGGAAACCTCCGCGGCGACCCAGATCCTGCGCGAACGCGCCGAAAGCCTTTCGGAGGTGGTGGCGCGCTTCCGCGGAACGGACCAGCCGGCCGGCGCCGCGCGCAGCGGGGGTCCGGAGGGCGCCGGAACCGCGCCGGAGACCCCGCCCCGTCCGGAGGAGGGGGCGCGCCGCCGGGCCGCGGGTTGAGGCAGAGAGGGGGCGCCCGCGCCGAGGCGCCCCCCAAGGATCGGAAGGCGCGGCGGACGGCGGCCAGTGGGGCGCGTCGGCGCGCCCCCGCCCGTCTCGCCGCGCGCGGCCTTGCGCATCTCCCTCGCCGGCGAAACACTGCGCCCATGGAACCGGCCTTCCTCATCACGGCCTTCACGACGCTCTTCGTCGTCATCGACCCGGTGGGCCTGACGCCCGTCTTCGTGGCGCTGACCCCGGGCATGACGCTGGCCGAGCGGCGCGCCATCGCAATCCGCGCCTGCCTCGTCGCCGTCGCCATCCTCGCGCTCTTCGGGGCCTTCGGCGAAGCCGTGCTCGGCTTCGTGGGCATCTCCATGCCCGCGTTCCGGATCGCGGGCGGCATTCTCCTCTTCCTTACCGCGCTCGACATGCTGTTCGACCGCCGGGCCGAGCGCCGGCAGGGCCAGGCCGCCGAGGAGCGCCCCGATCCTTCGGTGTTTCCGCTCGCGATCCCGCTCCTGGCCGGCCCCGGCGCCATCGCCTCCATGATCCTGCTGACCGAAGCGCATCCCGGCCTCGGCGGGCTCGCCTGGGTCTCGGCCGTGATGGTGGCGGTGGTGGCGATCGCCTTCCTGCTCTTCCTCGCGGGCGGCCTGATCGAGCGCGCCCTCGGCCGCGTCGGCGTCAACGTGGTCACGCGGCTGCTCGGCATGCTGCTCGCCGCTCTCTCCGTTCAGTTCGTGCTGGACGGGCTCGCCGCCATCGGTGTCGCCGGGGCGTGAAATCCGCAGCCCGCGCGCCTAGATTGTCGGGGCAGCGGCAGAAAGAGACGCCCATGACCGGAGACCAGATCGGCCAGCTCACCTACCTCGCCCTTCTCGGCGGGGCGATCGCGTTCTGGCTGCTCCTGCGCAACCGCACGCATCTCGGCCAGATGGCGCAGTACGCCGCCGTCTGGGGGCTCATCTTCCTCGGCGCCATCGCCGCCGTGGGGCTCTGGGGCGACATCCGCCAGACCGTGGCGCCGCGCCAGAACGTCATGGCCGACGAGGGCCGCATCGCCGTGCCGCGCGCGCCGGACGGTCACTATTACCTCAGCCTCGACGTGAACGGCGTGCCCGTGCGCTTCGTCGTGGACACCGGGGCGAGCCAGGTCGTGCTCACGCGCGAGGACGCGGAACGCGTCGGCATCGACACGGGCGAACTCGCCTATCTCGGGCGCGCCATGACGGCCAACGGCGAGGTGCGCACGGCGCCGGTGCGGCTCGGGAGCATCGGCGCCGGCCCGATCCGCGACGACGGCTTCAACGCCTGGGTCAATTCCGGGGAAATGCCCGAGTCGCTTCTCGGGATGAGCTACCTGCAGCGCTTCGACAGCATCCAGATCGCCGACGGGCAGCTTCTGCTGACCCGGTGAGCGGCCCCCGCCCCTGGCGGAAGCCGCCCACGTAGCGCCGGGCGAAGCGGGCGTAGCCGTCCTCGGTGTGGCGCAGATGGGCCCGCGTCAGCCGGTGGACCTCCGGCAGGCGGTGGAAGGGCACCTGCGGCAGGACGTGGTGCTCGGCGTGGTAGGGCATGTTCCAGGCGAGAAGGCGCACGGCCCGGTTGGTGAAGGTGGTTCGCGTGTTGTCGAACATGTCGGCCACCTCGGGGCAGCGCCCGTGCTCCGCGAGAAGATAGAGCCGGAGCGCCGGGAAACCGAACACCAGCGGCAGCAGCCACGCGCGGATCAGCACCGGCGAGACGAGGATGGAGAAGGCCGCCACACCGGCATAGACCGCGATCATCGCCCGCGCCTCGCGCCGGAGACGCGGATGGACACGCGCGGGCAGATAGTCGCCCTCGATCGCGCCGAAGGCGTTCCGCCAGAGCACCGCCGCCTTGTCCCGCCAGTAGCCGAGCGCGGAGAGATGCCAAAGAAACGCCGGCCAGCCCTCGGGCTTGGGCGCGGCGAGCTCGGGGTCGCGGCCGGGGATGTTGGTGTGCCGGTGATGGGCGAGATGGAAGTAGCGGAACCACGCGAAGGGCTGCACGATCGCGAGCCCCGCGGCGTGGCCCACCCACTCGTTCAGCCGCTCGGTCGCGAAGGGCGTCTTGTGGGTCGCCTCGTGCTGGAGCGTGAAGAGGAAGGCGAGAAGCACGCCCTGCACCGGGACGAGCAGCCACCAGCCCGGCGCCTGCACCGCGATGAGCGCGCCGATGGCGAGGATCGCCCCGCCGTGAAGCGCGAGACGACGCAGCCCCGGCCCGTCGGCCCGCGCCGTGAGCGCCTGCCGGGTCTCGGCCGGAAGTTCGGCGAGGAAGGTCTTGTGGTCCATGCGGTCGGCTTCCGCAAGTCGCAGACAAACAAGCGCGATACTACCAAAACGCCAGGATACCCGAAACGCCGGAAGTTGCTGGCCTCTCCTCGCTCCGCAGGTACCGCCCCAACTACGATTCTATATTTCGGGCAACGGCACAGATGAGAAAGCGGCTTGACAAGAAAATTTCCCCTTTTTCCCCAGGCTTCGCTTTTGTAGCGTTGGTTTCGTCAAGTATCGTGAACTTGTGTGAACGCTATGCGCCGAATCCTCAGCATTCCGGATAGGTCAACAGACTGTTCGGCGATCATCCACTCTTTCCCAGGAAACAAGTTTCTGGATCTTTCCGTTTTCCATGATGTTATGATTCAACCCGGAGAAGGCCGCCTCGAGCAACCAGCACACTGGCCTGACCTCGATCGCCAGTGGTCGCCACGCCATTGCCGAAATCACTGGCCCGTCGACCGGGTGACGGAGATTGACGACACCGAGCCTGCGATAATCCGGCGACCGTCTGTTTGGGGTGGACATTGCGAACCACATTTCGGCCATCTCGTCGCTGAGTTCATCTCCCGAATACCACAATACAGGATTGAGCGGCCGGACGACCTCCTCCTGTTCGCCGTGCCTCGCAAGGGATCGAGCAATGCACGCATTCCCAAGCACTTCCACCGGATACTGGAGTGGCTGCGTGTTCCTCCGGAGCGTGTCCGACTACTTGCAGGCAAGCATCTGGTCAGAGAGCTTCGCGTCGCAGGACAGGCAGAGCAACTCGGGATTCTCGGCCCTCCCGAGGTTTATCTGGATTACCTCGACGAGTGCATGGCACATCATGATATCCTACAGGGCGGCGGCGGAATCGTCTACGTCACGAGGGCAGAATTACCCACGTGGAAAGGTCGGCATGCGGGGGAAGCTTATGTAACGCAAAAGCTGCATGAAGCCGGCGTTCATGTCGTGGTCCCCGAAAAACTAGACGTCTTCCGGCAGCTGGAGATCTATGCCGCGGCGGACATTCTCATCTTCGCGGAGGGCTCGGCGATTCACGGGCGTCAACTGCTTGGGCGACTGGCTCAGGACATCGTCGTGATGGCGCGACGCAACCACGAACGGCGCCATGTCGAGAAGCTTCGGCAACGGTGCGACAAGGTCACATACTGGGGAGTCAACGACGGCATGTTCTCTTTTCCCGACCCCAATACGGGCGTTCCCGCGCATTGGTCCGCCATGATGACCTACGATCTCGAAGCCCTGTTCTATTGCTTCAGACACATCGGTGTGGAACTTGCCCAAGACTGGAACATGGCGGAGTTCGAAGCGGCGCGCGACGCGGACCTTCTCGAGTGGCTGTCCATGCATACGCTGCACACCAAGAAATTCTTCGCTTCCGCGGAAGAGCAAGACCATGCTTATCGGCAGCTCGAACAGCTCGGCCTTGGCCATCTGGCCGAGCCCGCGCGCCGCATCTTCGACCAGATTGTCTGATCGCGCCGCTCGATGCGGCTGTGAATGGGCGCCCGACCGCGTCACGCATGCCCGAGAACGCGCGACAGGGCGAGCGGGAGGGGCCAGCGGTTCATGGTGTAGACGTGAAGCGCGGGCGCACCGTAGGCGATGAGCCGCCGCGCCTGCTCGACCGTGGCCGCGGCGGCGAGGTAGGGCTGCATCTCGGGCATGTCCTCGCTGTGCCGGAACAGGCCGTCCAGCCAGTCCGGCACGGAAGTGCCGTTCGCCACGGCGAAGCCGCGCAGCCGGGCCCAGCCGTCGAGCGGCATAAGCCCGGGGACGATCGGCGCCGCGATCCCGTGGCGCGCGCAGGCGTCGAGAAACCGGCCATAAGCCGCCGGGTCCAGCACGAACTGGCAGTAGGCGACGCGCGCCCCGGCGTCGAGCTTCTCCTTCAGGTGGTCGATGTCCTCGTCGAGCGTGCCGGCCTCGGGATGCTTCTCGGGATAGGCCGCGACGGAGATCTCGAAATCGTGCCGCGCCCGGAGCGCCGCCACGAGATCCGCAGCATGGGCGAAGCCGGGCGGCAGCGGCCCCTGCACGGCGCGCGGGCGGTCGCCGCGCAGCGCGAGGATTCTGCGGATCCCGTCTTCCCAGAGGCGGTCCGCCGTCTCCAGCGCATCCGCGCGCGACAGCCCGAGCGCCGTCAGATGCGCCGTCACCGGCAGCCCCGTGCGACGCGCGACCTCGACGGCGGTCTCGTGGGTCCCGGTGCGCGTCGTGCCGCCCGCCCCCATGGTGACCGAGAAGCCCTCGCTCGCCGCGGGCGCCAGGCGCTCCACCGTCTCGTAGAGCTGCGCGCGCCGGCGTTCCGAGCGCGGCGGGAACAGCTCGAAGCCGAGCGGCACGGCACCGCCCGAGGCGACCAGACGCCGCAGGAGCGCCTCCGTCGGCTGCTCCACGATCTGCCGCCGGTTCATGCTTCCCGGGTCCACCGCACCGTCAGGTCGCCCAGTCGCGGCCGGCCGAGCGGGCCTGTTCGCGCGCGCTCGGGTGGGAGGACGGGCGGAACGGCATCTTGGCCACCTCCGCGTCCACGGGCTGGCCCGACACTTCGACATAGGCTTCCGGCAGCTCGACCTTCAGCCGGGTCCCCACCTCCGTGAGCGTCCAGGGCACGTAGCCGAGCGCGATGTTGCGTTCGAGCTCCGGCGACCACCAGGGCGAGGTGACGTAGCCCACACGCTCTCCGTCGGGCGTCGAGATCAGCCAGAAATCCGGGGCATAGTCGGTGATCGGCTTTCCGGTCATGATGAGGCCCACGAGCTTCAGGCGGAACGGGTAGCGCCCCGCGTCGATCTCCGCGCGCTGCGCCTCGAGCGCCCCGCGGCCAATGTAGTCGGCCTTCTTGTTGCGGGGCACCTGGTAGGCGAGGTTCACCTGGAAGGGCGAGGTCTCGACGTCCATGTCCTGGCCCCAGGAAAGGATTCCCGCCGCGATCCGGCGATGATGCGCCGGCGCGATCACCAGGAGCCCGTAGCGCGCGCCCTGCCCGCGCAGCGCATACCACACCGTCTCCGCGTTCAGCGACGAATCCCGCACGAAGATCTCGTAGCCCTTCTCGCCGGAGAAGCCGGTCTGGCTGACGACGACGGGGCAGCCCATGAGCTCGGTCTCGAACAGGCCGTAATAGGGCAAGCGGGCGATCTCGTCGCCGAAGAGATCGGTCATGAACTCTTCCGAGACCGGCCCCTGGATCTGGAGCGGCGAGACGTCGAGTTCGGCGATGTCCACGTCGTGGCCCAGCCCCACGTTCACGCCCTGCAGCCAGAGCAGAAGGTCGCTGTCGGAGGCCGAGAACCAGAACTCGTCGCGATCGAGGCGCAGCAGCACGGGATCGTTGAGGATGCCGCCCTTCTCGTTGCAGACGATCACGTATTTGCCGCGCATGGGCTCGATCTCGGTGGCGTCGCGCGTGATGACGCGGTTGACGAACGCCTCGGCGTCGGGGCCGCGCACGCGGATCTGCCGCTCGACCGCGACGTTCCAGAGCGTCACCCGGTTCACCAGCGCGTCGTATTCCGCCATGGCGCCGCCATCCTCGGGGCGGACGTAGCCGCGCGGATGATACATCCGGTTGTAGACCGTGGCGCGCCAGCAGCCCGCCTCCACCGAGAGGTGCCAGAAGGGCGACTTGCGGACCCGTGTCGAGATGAGCAGCTGGATCGCGGCCGGCCCGGACTGCCGGAGGTTCACCGGCACCAGCCGGTCCGACTGATCGACGCTCGGGACATTCGCGTGGGAGCGGACCTGGGCCTGCATGGGCTTCGCCTTCCCTTCCGGCGGCGCGCCGCGTTTCCGTGCGCGCCCCCGTGACCCGCGCGGCGGTCGCGGGGTCGCCCCTCCGACCATGCCAAAGCCGGAACGGCGACGCAAGCGCAGCGCCCCGACGCGCGCGCCTGCCACGGCGAAAGGGAGGCGGTTTGGCGCCGGTCCGTCGGGGTCGAGCGGGGCGCAGGTTCGGATCTGGCCGGAGGAAGCTGGCCCATGCGGTGTCCCGGCCGAGTTCACGCCGGAACAGCGAATGCTCTTGCGTGGGAGGCTCGATCGCCAGCATCCGGGAGAGCGTTCCCGTCTCAGCGCTCGGCCTTTTCCCAGAGAACGTGCTTGCGGCCGGCAAGCGCGTCCCACACGCCGAAGGCTGCGGCGAGGTACGAACTCATCACGTGGTGCGCGATCGCGGCCAGCTTCCGCGCCTTGCCGCCATCCTTCCGGCCGGCGCCGACAGATGCCAGCGCGAGCACGAGAAGATGCGCCACCAGCAGGATACCCGGCATGGAAGCCAGCCCCGCGCCCATGGCGACCAGAAGAAGGCTTGCCAGGAAGCCGAACGCGAAGAGGAATGGCAGCGCGAGCCGCAGGACCTTGTGCGAAAGGAAGGCCAGCAGCACGAATGGACGAGACAACGGCCAGATGTCGCGCCGCATCAGAAGCGTCACGCGGCCGGCATTGATCCTGCGCCGGCGGGCTGCCTCAGCCGCGGAATCCGTGCTTGCCTTCTCCCAGCTTTCCGCGCGGCGCGCGTAGCGGGCGTTCCGCCGGCGCGCCAGCGCATGCATCGTGATCCAGGCGTCATCGTTCACGACCCCGTCCGGAATGGCGGTCCAGTCGGTGCGACGGACGGCGATCAGTTCGCCCACGGAGGCGACGGTCGCCCCCAGGCGGCTTTCCGACGCGCGGATCAGGGACTCGTATTTCCAGTACAGGCCATCCGCGTGGGCGAGACCGCCGGGACCGGCCGCTTCGTCGTCTGTCACGTGCTTCGCACCGCTGGCGACGGCGACGCTCGGATCCGCGAAAGGCGCGACAAGATGGCCAAGCGCGTCCGGAGAGAGAAACGCGTTCGCATCCGTGAAGCACAGGATGTCGCCCCTCGCGGCCGCGGCGCCGCGATTCATGGCCGCGGACTTTCCCCGCCGCGCGGGTTCGAAGAGAACCCGCACCGGGACATCCCCTGCTGCGGCCTCCCTTGCCGCGGCATCGGTTCCGTCGGTGGAACCGTCGGCCACGACGAGGATTTCGGAAGGCGCCGGCGCGAGCGCGCGCGTGTTGCGTATCTTGTCGCCTATGATGCCCCGTTCGTTGAAGGCGCATATGATGACGGAGACGGAACGCTCTTCCTGCGGCGCGCGGGCCGGATGCGCGGAGCGCAAGCGCGACAGCAACCAGACGGCCGCCGGGTATAGCAGATAATGATAGATCTGAAGGAACACCGCGCCGTAGAGCGCGGCAAGCAAGAGCGACATCGGGGCCTCTCGGTGCGGGACGTGTCACCGTCCCATTAGCATCCCCGGCGCCGTGCCGGTAGCACCTGCCGTCGTGCCACCTCCTGACGGAACCGGAATGGACCCCCGCGCGCCCGTCTCGTAGACTTTCCTCCGACGCCGCCGGTGGCGGCGCAGCGGGAAGGATGCCCAGGAGATGACCGCACCCAGGGACCAGGCGGGAGACGCGCGTGAAGGCCGGGTCCTGCCACCGGTTCTGCTGGTCAGCCTTTCGCTGAAACCGGGCGGCGTGGACGTTCGCATCCTGCAGACCGCGCGCGCGCTCGAAGCGGCCGGAGCGAACTACCGGGTGGCGGTGATCGCGAGCGCGCCCCTCCATGATCGTCTGGCGGCCGAGAAGCTCGCCGTCCATCCGATCGCGCGCCGGCGCGGCGATCCGCGGATCGCCGCGGATCTCGCCGGATTGGCTCGGGAAACGGGTGTGCGCGTCATCGACGCGCACAACGCGCAGTCGCAATACTGGTCCGCGGCCGCCGCAACGCTGACGGGCATTCCGGGCCGCGTGGCCACGGTGCATTCGATCTACGGAAACGACCACGCCGACGCGGCCATGCGGCGGCGCGTGCACGAAGGCGCGCTGCGTTTCTGCCGGGCCGCGCGGTTCCGGTTCGTCGCGGTATCCGGAAATGTAGAACGGTATCTGGCCGGACCGATCGCCGTTCCGCCCCACCGCCTGATCCTGAGCGGAAACGCTCTCGACGACCTCGAAAGGCCGCCCGTTCCCGCCGACATCCCGACAGAGGCCGGCTGGCCCCGGGACGCCGTTATCGTCGGGATGGTGGGGCGGCTCATCCCTCTCAAGCAGCATCGCCTGGCGATCGAGGCGGTCGCGCGGCGCGTGGCGCACGGCGAACGCCGCCTGCGGCTGTTCATCGCCGGCACCGGCCCCGAGGAGGGCGCGCTCCGTGCCGAGGTCGAGCGCCTGGGCGTCGCCGACTTCGTGCATTTCGCGGGCTTCCGAAGCGACGTGCCCGAGTTGCTCGCGCGGATCGACCTGCTTTGCCTCCCGTCCACGACGGAAGGGCTTCCGTTCGCCTTGCTGGAAGCCGCACGCCAGGGCGTGCCCGCCATCGCCTCGCGGCTCGAGGGTATCGCCGAGGTCTTTACGGACGAAGAGACGATCTTTTTCATTCCGCCGGCCGACGGCGACGCGCTCGAAACCCGCCTCGCCGAGCTGCTGGCCGCGCCGGATCGGCGGCGCATGGTCGGAGCGGCCGCGAGGCGCATGGTGGCACGCGAGCTGAGCGTCTCGCGCATGACCGACGCCATGCTGGAACTCTACACCCGCGCGGCCGGCGATCACGGCGGAGACCGAAGAGCGGCCGCGCAAGGCGGCTCTTGAAGGCGGCGCATGGGCGGTGCTAGCGTTTCGCCGCGCACAAGCGCGAAGGGGCGCCCGCGCATGCCAAGGCACCCCGTGCACAGCGAGGGCGAGTGACTGGGTTGGACAGTGGTGCGCCGCGGGGAAGCGTTCTCCAGGTCATAGACGGCCTTGGCCGTGGCGGCGCGGAACGCCTGATGGCGATCTATGCGCCCGAGATCCGCCGGCAGGGTTTCGAGATCCGCGTCCTCGTGCTGGAGGTCAAGGACGGAAACCCGGAAGCGCGGCGGCTCTCCGACGCGGGCATTGCCGTGGACTTCGTGCCGATCGACCGCTTGAAACGGCTCGACCAGATGGCCGCGCTGCTGCGCTACGTGCGCAAGCTGGCGCCCGGCGTGATCCACGCCCATCTCGAAAGCGCGATCATTGCCGGCGGGCTGGCCAGACGCGTCCTGGGCATTCCCTCGGTGGCGACACTGCACACCCTGCTGCATCCAACAGGCCTGAGCCGGGGCAGCGCACGTCTCTGGCTCATGCACAAGACGCTGATCCACGGTTACGACCGCGTGATCTGCCTTTCCCATGCAGCCGAGGCTTTCGCACGGTCCCATGGCCTCGCTCGCGCGCCGCTCACCATGCTGCACAATGGAATCGATCTCGCGCCGTTTTCCCGCCCTCCGACGCGCGAGGCGCGCACCGCCGGGCGCGCGGCGCTGGGCCTGCCCGCCGACGCTCCGGTCATCGCCGCCGTGTCGGTGCTGAGGCGCGAAAAAGGGATCCACCGCCTGATAGAGGCCATGGCGGCGATCCGCCAGGCGCTGCCGGAGGCGCGCCTCCTGGTCGTGGGCGACGGCGACGAGATGGACGCGCTTCGCGATCAGGCCGCAGCGGCCGGGCTGGGTGGCGCGATCCTCTTCACCGGCTACCGGGAGGACGTGGCCGAGCTGCTTGCCCTGGCCGATCTCTTCGCGCATCCGACTGTCTTCGACGCCCTTCCGACCGTCGTCATCGAAGCGATGGCCGCCGGCCTTCCGGTCGTGGCGAGCCGCGTCGGCGGCGTGCCGGACATGGTGCGCGACGGCATCGAGGGCAGGCTGGTTCCGCCGGACGACGCGCCAGCCCTGGCCGAGGCGATCATCGCGCTTCTTGCAGATTCCGAAGCGCGGGCGGTGGCGTCGCGCGCCGCGCGCACAAGGGCTTGGGAGACCTTCTCGCTCGAAGGACAGGTCGCCGAACTCGGCGAGATTTACGATGCGCTGATCGCGCAAGGCAGAGCCGCAGGATGAAGATCGCCATCATCGAAACGGACGCCCGCGGCGGCCTCGTCCACTTCGCCTACGAGATGGCCGAGGCCCTGTCCGCCGAGGGTGCGCGGCCCGTGCTGGTGACCGGGCAGGACTATGAACTCGAGGACTTGCCCCACAACTTCGAGGTCATTCGCCTTCTGCACTTCTGGCGCCGCTTCGAACCTGCCCCCGCGAGCGCCGGCGCGGCGCGGCGCCGGGCGCTGGTGCGCCCGTTCCGCCGGGTGTGGCGCGGCCTCGTGTTCATGCGCGAATGGGCACGGCTCACCGCCTATCTGCTGCGCACCCGCCCCGATGCGACGGTATTCAGTTCCATCCACGTGCCGCTTCCGGTGATCTATCTGCGGATACTGCGCGCGGCGGGCGTTCCGATCTTCCAGGTCTGTCACGAGATCGAGCAACGCGACGCCGATGCCGGGTGGGTGGACCGCGCCATCGTGCAGCCGCTTTTCCGAACGCTCTACCGGAGCTTCGACGGCATCGTGTTCCTGGCGAGCTCCGTGCAGCGCGATTTCGAGGCACGCTTCGGCGATATCGTTCCCACCCATGTTTTACCCATACCGGTTCAGTTGCTCTTTCATCCGGGCGAAAACGATCGCGCGGAAGCCGAGGCTGTCCGCGAACGCTACGGTATCGCGGACGGGGAGCGCGTCGTCCTCTTCTTCGGCCTCCTCCGTCCCAGCAAGGGCGTCCCGGATCTCGTGGAAGCCTTCGCGCGACTCCCGGATCGGACCGGTCTGCGGCTCGTGATCGCCGGGCATCCGAACAAGGCCTTCGACGCGGAAGAAATCAAGGCACTCGCTGAGCGCCTCGGGATATCGGGCAGCATGACCCTTCATCTTGAATATGTGCCCAACGAGGACGTGGCACCACTGCTCAGCCAGGCCGATGTCGTTGTCTTTCCCTACCGCAACGCGACTGCCAGCGCCGCGGCGGCCACGGCGCAAGGCCTCCGCCGCCCGGTGATCGCCACGGATGTGGGCGGGCTCGGAGAGACAATCGAAGATGCCGTGACAGGCCGCCTCGTGCCTCCCAGAGATCCGGAGGCCCTCTCGCGCGCCATAGCCGAGACGCTTTCGGATCCCTCGGCCGCGACCGGCATGGCAGAGCGGGCGTTCCGCGAACTTTCGCGGACCCGGTCCTGGCCTGTCTTCGCGGCCCGTCTTCTGGATATCCTCCGGCAGGACGGAACCAGTTAGCCGGGCGACGCCGCGAAAGGACGGACAAGCCGCGCCACCAGCGCCCCGGGATTCAACCCGGAAAGCATCTTCTCAAAGCGGCGCAAGCTCGTGCGCGAGTCGATGACCCAGCGGTTCAGGCGGAGGAATGAACCGGTCATGCGGTTCCGTCTCTGGACCGTCGTCAGCGCCGAGCGCACGCCCGCCTCGATCAGCAAGGCTTCGCAACGGGCGTCGAAATCCTGTGGCCGGCCGTTGGGATAGGCGAAACTCGTGCAGGGTTTCCCGGAGAAACGCTCCACTGCGCGCACGGACTCCCGGATCTCGAAGGCCAGCGCATCGTCGTCGAGCGCGGAGAGGATGGGATGCGTCACGCTGTGCGCGCCGAAGGTGATCAGCCCGCTGTCCTGCGCCCTGGCGACGTCTCCTTCGTCCATCATCGCGAAGGGGCCGTCACGCGATACCGGCGCGTCGGGCGCCACGCCCAGTCTTTCCTCGATCTCGGCGGCGGCGCCCCCCGGATCGCCGGGCGCGCGCTCCTTGACCAGCGCCTGAATCGCCGCGTTGGCCGCCGCGCGCGCGCCCTGCCCCGAAAGATCGAAGACCTTCCCGCCCCAGTCGAGGCGCTCCTCGCACGTCGCGAGCAGCGCCGCCGCGATGCGGCACGGCCAAGTCGTCCGATCCGTACCGGTGAAGCCGGTGGACAGGTAGATCGTCGCCGGGAAGCCGTGCCGCAGAAGCACCGGCAAGGCGACCTCCACGTTGTTGCGAAAGCCGTCATCGAACGTGATCGCGACCGACGGTTTGCGCAGCCGCCCCGCCAAAAGCGCCTCGACGCCCTCGTCGAGCGCAACGACATCCAGGCCGCTTCCGGCCAGCCACTGCATCTGCGCCTCGAACCGGCGCCGATGCAGGAAGCAGAAATCGTCGAGCGGCGGCGGTTCTTCTGTCACGGCATGGTAGCACAGGATCGAGAGGCTGCGCCCGGCGCGCCCGGCGGCTAGGAATTGCGCTCGCATGGCCGTCCCCCTCGGGCCTCGTTGGCGCGACGCCGGGCGCGTACCGATCCGAGCAACTCGCCTGGAGCCACCTGCACGCGCGCCCCTGGCCTTCAGAAGGCCAACACGTCGCCGAAAGGATGCGTGACGCCCCCCTGCAGCGCAAGCCTTTTGCGAGGCTGCGCCGCTCCGGTCGCGTGCATGCCGAGGTCCGGGCGGCCGGTGAAGGACGATACGGCGTGCCTTGGCGAAGCCGGCCGGCCTTCCTGCTTGTCCGGCCAACGAGGACGCCGCACCCTCCCGTCACCGAACCGCCGCCTGCCCTGCCCCTTCGGAACGCAAGGACAGACGCCGCTTCCCCCGCCCTTGAGCCGGAAACGACCGGGTCCGCCGCCGCTCGTTCGCGGAACGCGGGTTCGGAAACCTCGACGTCTTGCAACGGGGCGCAGCACTAACTGCCTTCCACCCGCCTGATCATGACCAGCCAGTCACGCAACGTCTTGCCGTCCAGAAGGAGAAGAAGGGCAACGTAAACCAAGGCACCGCCGGATATCGCAAGAAGCAGGGTCAAGGATCTCGAGAAGTCATCCCCTGCCAGAACGATAAAGGTGTATACGCATGCAGCCATGACGACCGCACAGAAAACGGGCCGCCATGCAGGACCGATGGTGCAAGCAACAGGGAACCGGGAGACACGAGAGAAGACCAAGATTCTCAGCCCGGACGCGAGACATGCGGCAACGAACATCGCGGCGGCAACGAGCCAGATTTCACCACCGAATCGTGCGGCGGCATATACCAGCGGGAACATGAAAACGGCCTCGAGCGCCATCAATTTCCAGAGATAGCTCGGCCTTCCCGTCGCCTTGAAAAAGTCTCCCGAAGCCCAGGCGAGACTTACCGGAACACCAAGGGCGGCAAGGAACGCGAGCACGGGAACCGCTTCGACATACGCGTCCCCGAAGACGACCGGAACGAGAAGTGGCGACACCGCCGCCAAGCCCAGGGATATGGGCGCCATCAGCATCATGGATCCCGCAACGACGGTCCGATACGCCGCGGAAAGCCGGACGGTATCCTCGGACATTCTTGAAAATGCGGGAAAAACAATCTTCCCCAGAACAGTATTGACGCCGGTGACCAGGATCTCGGGAACGCGCGCGGCGACAAAGTAAAGGCCGAGCGCCGTTTCCCCCATGACCGCGACGATTATTATCTGGTCGAGACGATCGCCGAGAGCGGAGCCCAGAGTGGTCGCCATTATGTGACGACCGTAGCGTATGAACTCCCGGAGCTTGTGCAGCTGAACTTGCACGCGCCTCGGCCGCCAGTCCGAAAGCAGCCACAGCGCTCCCGCGCGCAAGGCACTTCCCAGCAGCAAGCCCGAGACGAAGCTCCAGACCCCTGCACCGAGTGCGATGAGCGCGATGGTGACAGTCGCTTTCACGACGACTGCGCCGATCTCTGCAAGCGCGAGACGACCGAACTGGAACTCGCGTTGCAGAATCGCTTCCTGCACGGCGGTCACCGCGTTGATCGGAAACAGCAATGCCAGCCACATGAGCACGGGCACGATAACGGGATCGTCGATCAAGCCGCCCGCCAGCGGAGCGGCAGCCGCAAGAACGAGCGCCTGAAACAGGCCCAGGAGGAATATGGAGAAGAACGCGGCCTCGCGGAGGCGGTCATCGCTTTCCTGATCATAGATCAGGGTATCCTTGAGCCCGAAATCGCGAAGGATATTGAATATCTCGACGGTCAGCATCGCGAACGCGATGACGCCCATTCCTGATGGCCCCAGGACACGGGAGAGCAATACGATCACGACAAGGTTCATGATACGCGACCCCAGGTAGGCCGCGAGCGTCACGCTTACTCCGAAGACAGCCGTGCGTCCCTGCATCAGCGTCCCCTGCTCGGATTCGGGCTTGTCGGCCAGAGGCGACGCTGCGCTGTCGGGATCAGCCGCGCGTTTCGCGCACATGCAGGGGCCCGGATCTGGTGGAATCGCTTCATTGCGCCCCGTGCCCCATGCGGCGACGCTCAGTAACGATCACTTGGGGCGATCGCGTAGATCCGATCCGGCCGGAAAAGGCCGTCCAGAAGATCCCGTGGCAGCTGCCGGCTGGCGCCGGCCACCGAGATGCGCCCGGGCCCAAGCCCGAGCCTTTCCCAATCCTCGCCGGCCGAGACATTGGCCTCGAACTGGAAGGAAGCGGAGCCGGAGGTGTCGGTGATGAACCAGCCATAATCGCGAAGCGCGCGGGCGATGATGCGCGCCGCGCGGCGGGTTTCCTCGGAGGCCGGCAAGCTGGCGGCCCAACGGGCGATTTCCTCTTCCGTCACGTCGAGCGCGAAACGCATGCCCTCCGGCACCCCCGGCCTTCCGGTCGCGCGTTCGAGCTTCGTGGCGGGAGCCACGTAATACTCCCCGCTGGTGTTGCGGATCGGCATCGACAACGCATGTTCGATGCGTCCGCGGGCGATCTCCTCCGGACGGACCAGCATGGCGAGATAGGGGATGCCCACGCCGCGTGAGGGCGGATACCCCTTCGTGCGCGTGCGATAGTCTCCGGGCACGAGACTGCCGTTCGTCGCGGTTATGACGCTGTCCCCCACCTCTGCCTTGTAGAGGTTCCACTCGCGGCCCCTGCGCTCGTCGATCACGATGACCTGCCCGTCCGTGCCAGGGGCCGGTCGCCACTCGGGGTTCCAGGGGATGGACCTCCCCTGAAGGTTGGAGGGCCAGCGGGTGCGCACGGTGTAGCGGGTGGTGGCCCCGGAAGCGGAATAGACCGGATAGGTGTAGCTGTCGAAGGCGAGGTTGAAGTTGCCCGGCCGATCCGAGGCACCTTTCCAGAGCATTCGCGAGTAGAAATCGCTTTTCGGGTGTCGCGGCAGACCGCTGACCGGAACGTTCCAGGGAGCGCTTGCGCCATAGGGGCGGACGTATCGCGCGGCACGCGCCTCGAGCGACGGGCGCTGCACCTGATCCTGGACGGTCGCTCGCTCCAGCGCCGCGTCGAGCGCGTCGCTTTCCATGCACCCGCCCAGCAGCAGCGTTGCGAAAGCGGCCCCGCCGAGGACATGTCTGATCATCCGCCTAGCTCCCCGCCTTGGCGACCGCCGCAGGTCTTTCCTCGGCCACCAGCCGCTCGAGCCCCTGCTCGAGGCTCACCTGCGCCCGCGCGCCCAGCACCTCCTCCGCCCGGCGGGTGCTGCCCTCCGAGAACCGTATGTCCCCGGCGCGCGCGGGGCCATGCCGGATCTCGGGAACGGCGCCGACCACGCGGCCCAGGATCTCGATCAGTTCCAGCAGGGAGGTCGTGCGGCCGCTCGCCACGTTGAAGACCTCGGGCGCGTCGTTGTCGAGCGCCATCGCCGCCAGGAAGAACGACACGACGTCGCTCACGTAGACGAAGTCGCGGGACTGCAGGCCATCGCCCAACAGGTCCACCGGCTGACCGGCCAGAATCCGCGCGAGAAAGATCGAGATCACGCCCGAGTAGGGGGAGTTCGGATCCTGCCCCGGGCCGAACACGTTGAACGGTCGCAGCCCGACCGTGCGCACACCATGGACGCGCTGGGCCACGCCCGCGTGAAGTTCCGTGCCGTACTTGTCGACGCCATACGCCGTGAGCGGCCTCGCAGGAGCGGTTTCGGCAATCGCTCCCCGGCCGGCGTTTCCGTAGACGGCCGCGGAAGAGGCGTAGACCACGGGAACGCCTCCGGCCCGGGCCGCGCCCTCGAACACCGTGACGGACCCGGTCTGGTTGGCGACATGACCCTCGCGCCAATGCGCGTTGCAGAACGCCACGGATGAACGTGCGGCAAGATGGAACACGCCATCCTTGCCCGACACGGCGCGCGTCATCGCCTCGGGATCATTGGCATCGGCCTCGAACAGCGCGCATCCCTCCGCAAGGCTTTCACGCCGGCCGGTCGAGAGATTGTCGAGCACGGTGACCGCATCCCCGCGACCGAGCAAGGCTCGGCAGAGGTGCGATCCGATGAAGCCGCAGCCTCCCGTTACAAGGTAATGGGCCATGCACGTCCACCTATACGCTTCATTCGTCCTTGCCCGTCCCGGGCAGTCGCGCCGCCCAGAGGTCCGCCTCCGGTCGGCGGCGCCAGCGCGACCAGTCGTAGCTGATCGCACCGAGCCCGGCGACGACAGCCCCAAGCAAGGCCGCAAGAACGGTCTTGATCTCGACGGACAATCCGGTCGGTTCGCTCTCCGCGGCAGGCGGGTCGAGAACCTCGATCACCGGCCCCATCGCTTCGTCGAGGCTCGAGGCCAGCGCGTACTCGTCATGCAGGCGCGCGGCCTTCTCGTAGGCGGCGTAGGCAATCTCCGCCTGGGCTTCGAGTTCGAGTTTCCGCGTCTCGAGATCGGCGAGAAGGGCGACCCGCCCTTCCTCCGTGTCCGGCACCAGAACCGTCCCGGCCAACATCCCCGACCCGTCTTCGGACGCTTCAAACGGGCTGTCGCTGAAAACCTTCCGGGTCCCCTCCAGATGCCGAGCGACGACTTGCGCCTTGCGCGTCAGGCTCAGCCAGCGTTCGCGTTCGGCTTCCGCGGCCTCGGCGAGCGCTGCCTCCGGACGGCGATCCAGAATGTCCCGCCTGTCTCGGAGATAGGCGTCCACCAGCGCCGCCAGAAGCGCCTCGGCGCGGGCCGGATCTTCATCCTCGAAAGAGATGCGGACGACGTTCGTTCCCTCCACCCTGCGAATGCTGAGCGCTTGGGCGGCCGCGTCGAAGACCCCGGGATCGTCCGGGCTCGCGCCGATTTGAGCGAGCGCCCCCGCGAGCATCCTCCGGCTTCCGAGAATCTCCAGCTCCGTGTGCACTGCCCCGTCGATCCGAACCCGCACCGGTTCGCCGCGATAGCTCTCGAAGGCGGCATTCGACGGCATGTATTCCCGCTCGAAACGCATGATGAGAGAACCTTCGGCACGATACACCGGCACCTCGGAACGCGCGGCATCGTAGCCGACAAGGGCGGCGACGATGGCCACCGCGACGATCACGAACTTGTGACGCCAGAGCGCCGACAGGACGTCGAACTCGGCAGGAGGTGGTGAGGACGCAGTGTTTGGCATGTCAGGGCATCATCTCAATTACCGCGCACTCATCACATCATGCTCGCACGTCGCGTTCGGCGGAACCAGTCCTACCGAACGTTGCGGCCATGCGCCACGCGCCCGCGGCCTGTGGCGCGCAGCAGCACATTGCAACAACGAGCCAGAAGTACTTGGCGAAGGCTTCGTGCAGGAAGATCGAGGTCGCCAGATACGCTGCCAGCGCCAGGGCCAGGCCATGGACGGCCGTGGCCTCGCCCGGCCTGCCCCGGGCCACGAGGGCGGCGGCACCGCGACGGACCGAAAGGAACGCGTAGCCCAGGAGGCCGGCGAAAACGAGTGCACCCACCAGCCCCTGTTCGGCAAGGATCTCCAGGTAAAGGCTGTGCGCCTGACGGTCCGCGCCGCGCGCCATGAGTCCGTAGCGCCGCGCCGTATCCTGGTAGAGCGACTCGTATGTTCCGTATCCCATGCCCAGGACGGGATTTTCCTCGAAGAGCCTGTAGGCCGCGACCATCTCGGCGATGCGGCCCGAGATGGCCAGATCCTGGATGTAGCCTTCACCCGAAAGCAGGGCGGCAGCGTCCGAGAAGGTCGTGAGCAGTCGCCCCGAATAGGTCTCGGGGAGAAACTGCAGCCCGACGGCACCGCCGACGACGAGCACGGCGAACGCGAACAGCATCTGCCGCCGCCGGCTCCACAAGGCGATCACCGCGAGAATGACGAGGGCGACCATGCCCCCGCGCGAGAAGGTGGCCAGTATGGCGGCGAGCACCAGCAGCCCTGTCGCGAAAAGGCCCGCGCGGAGCCAGGGTTGCGTCGTGAGCGACATGGACGTGAAGGCGAGCGGCAGCGCCAGCAGAAGGATCTGCGCATAGTAATTGGGCTCGGAGACCGGCCCGCCGAGGCGCACCTTCTCCACCTCGTCCGCGCTGTAGGACACGCTCGCTCCCGCGAAGCCGCCGAAATCCATCCACCAGAGGCCGAAGGCCGACTGGACGACGGTCATCGATGCGAGCAACCCCGCGCCGGCGACGATGCCCAGAATCGCCGCGGTAAGGCGGCGCATGTCCGTGATGACGGCCACGAACAGGGCGGCGACAATGCATTCCTTGGCCGTCTCGATCGCGCCCGCAAGGCTCAGGGCGGGATCATGCGAGTAGAGCGCGGAACCGGCGCGAACGATCACGAACACCGCGAAGACCACCAGCACGGCGGGCAGCGCCCGGGGCGGCGGCGCGCCGGCGATCCGGTCGCGTATGGCGATGGCCACGAGAACGACGAGCAGGAGTTCGGTCAAGCCATTGAAGCCACGCGTCGCCGTCAGAACATCGGAGGCGTTGATATGGACGAGGAAAACGACCGCCATGATCGCGAGCGCGGGACGCAGGAAAAGCGCGACCGCCGCGGCCGCCATCGCGACCAGCCCCAGCACCCAGCCCTGAAGCCCGGCCAGCGCCACGGCAGCCGCGAGCGAGGCCGCACCGCCCCCGACGATCGCCCATCGCGCCACCGCGCTCGGCGCTGCAGCCGGCGCCGCTGGCATCATTTGCCGCTGGGCTTGAAGAGCAAGACGGGAATGATGCCCAGCAGGATGCGAATGTCGAGGCGCAGGCTCGCGTTATCGACGTAAAGGATATCGAGTTCGGCCTTCTCGGAGAAGTTGCCGTGGCGACGCCAGATCTGCGCGGGCCCGACGATTCCCGGCGTGACGTCGAGCCGGCGAAGCTGCCACGGCTCGTAGAACTCGAGCTTCACCGAGCACGCCCTCGGCCCCACGAGCGTCATGTCGCGCTTGAGCACGTTCAGAAGCTGCGGAAGCTCGTCCAGGCTGGTTCGGCGGAGAAACCGGCCGACGCGGGTGACCCGGGGATCATTGGTTATCTTGAAGTCGGGCCACTCGAGTTCGTTGAGATGCGCCAGCTCCAGCTTCATCTTTTCGGCGTCCGGCACCATGGTGCGGAACTTGAGCATCCGGAACGGCCGCCCGTTTCGGCCGACACGCTCCTGGCCGTAGAAGAACGGCCCTGGCCCGTCGAGACGTATCGCCACCATGATCGCGGCGAAAAGGACCAGCAGCACGGGCGAGAGCGCCGCGATGATCAGACAGTCCAGAACGAGCTTGCCAAGCCCGCTGCTTCCCGAGCGCCGGCTGCCGCAGCGATCCAGGAGCCTCGCGAATACTTCGGGGATCTCCTGCGCGGGCGCCCGCAACTCGGCATCTGTCGCATGATCGCGGAGTCCGCCCGCTTCTGTCCACTTTGCAACACTCACAACACAAACCCCCGTTCGGCGGGACAGGAGGACACCAAGTCGTCAGGGTAACGCTGCCAGCAGACGCGGGCAAGCGCGGCCGGCTGTGGCCTCGATCAAGGCATCAAGTCATCCCCGGTTGCGGACACGGCGCGACAACGGTGCCTGACCCCCGATCCGAGATCTTGTGTTTACCCTGTTGCGACGGCAGGCTCCCCACCGCTTCCGCCATTCCCCAGCAGCGTCGCGGAATACTTGCGACTCACGATCTATAGCAAAAAAATACGCTGGCAGGAAGTACTTACAGCCAGCACTCGCGATCCGGCTCGAGGCGACGGATCAGCGTGAGCGATACGGCCACAGGTTGCAGCGCCGGAAGCCGCCGGGGTGCGCCTCCGGCATCGTGCAAAGGGCGGCCGGCGCTGACACTCGCCGCGGGTGGCCTCCGCCCCACGCATCGCAGCCACGAACCTCCGGCCCCGGGCCGATCCCGGCGGGGCATGCGGCGCGAATCGGCTTGCCGGACCAGCGAAATTGGCGCTTAGTATCCTGCAAACAACGGCGACGTCGTTGAGCCATGTCCCAGGATAGCGCTTCGGCACGGCCCGACATCCTCGCGTTTCGCTCCGAGCAGGATGTCGTGGCGACCTATCGGCGCAACTATGGTGTCGGGGCCGAGATCGGCCTCGACGAGATCAGGCAGCACGCCGCTCTGGAGGGGCTTCTCACGGACAGCCTGCGCGCTTCAGCACCCGAAGCACGCTTCGAGCTGTTTTGCGATGCCTACTCCCGCCTCTACGCGGAATTGCCGTGGCTGGCCTCGGCGCAGTCCGGCAGGCACTACGAGGACTGGCTGGCGCTGCTGGGGCCGGGCACGCGGATCCTCGAGATCGGAAGCGGTGCGGGCGGGCTGATCCGATGTCTCGCGGAACGGGGGTTCGATTGCGTCGGCACGGAGATATCGGCGCATCGCGGCGCGGCGCTCGACACCGACGAAAGCGGCGTCACCTGGCACAGGACGGACGGTGTGCACCTGACCGACTTCGAGGAGGACGGCGCGTTCGATCACCTCATCTCGGACCAGGTGTTCGAGCACCTTCACCCGGATGACGCGGCAACGCATCTCGCCACCGCACGGACGCTTCTGGCCGAGGGTGGCTCCTATATCCTGCGCACCCCGCATCGAAGCGCGGGCCCGCACGACCTGAGCCGCGTCTTCGGCTTCGACGCCCCCGTCTTCATGCACCTGCGCGAATACGGTTTCGCCGAGCTTGCTGAGATGGCAGCCGCGTGCGGCTACTCCCGGACGGAAGCCGTGGTCGCGCTCCCGCATCCGGGAAGCTCGCGGCGGACGGTTCATGTTTCGGAACGCTATCTGCGATACAACATCCGGCTCGACGCATTCGAGAGACGGCTTGCCGCCACGGCGGACCGCCGCAGAAGGTTGCGCAAACTGGCGAAATTCCTTCTCGCTCCGTCGAATGTCTGGATCCGGTTGCACAAGTAGCCACGGTCGGCAGGATCGCCCCTTGCCGGAGCCCGCGCATACGCGCGCTTTGCGCCAGCGTCGGGCGACGGGTTCCTTCCCGAAGACGGCCGGCGGAGAACTGCAGCATGAAGGTGGGGCCGTCAACGCGCCACCCCGGCCGTCACGGCGAGCCGGCAACGAGGAACGTCGCAAGCGCCGCACGGCAGCACAGGCAACCAGCCCCCGCGACTTGTCACGACCGCATCGGGACCGAGGCCCGCCTCGGCTCGCACGCATTTGCCAAGACCTTCACTGCGGGAAGGAGCGCCTCGAGCGGGCACCTTGCGAAGCCTCTCATCCCTTGCCCCTTGCCTCCTCGAGGCCCCGCAACAGCACCGAGATCACTTGACTGGAAACACGGATTCACGAAAGCATGCGGCCCGGAGTTACCGCTTCGACCGGAATGCCATATGGCAGCAGCTGAGCAAGGCTGATGACTTTCGAACTGCAGCATCACAATGGGCAGCTCTTCTTTATCTGATTTTCGCCACTCGAATTACCCGAAAAATATGGAAGGCACGCCCGCTCATGTCCTGGAACTTCACTTGGAACCGAGACTGGAAGACTATCCGGGACAGCGAAACCCGCGATGAATGGCAGGACGCCTTCCGGGAAAACAGCGGCGCGCGAGTGACGCCCTTCGGGCACCCGGTCGTCGTGCAGTCCTGGCTCGATGCTTGCCCTCCGCAGTCGCTCGAACCTTTCCTCATGAGCGCGGCTCACGACGATGGACGCAGGGCTTTTCACCTGTTCGTGCGGCCGCTGGGCGACCACAAGAGAGCGCCAAGCAAGGTCATGTACTCGGCCGGGGGCGATTTCTTCGACTACACGGAACCCGTCATCTTGCCGGCGGCAGATGGAACCAACATCCTCGGCAGGGATTTCTGGGACGAGTTTTCGGACGAGCTGGCGTCAAAAAAGGGAAAATGGTTTGACGCACTAGAAATTCCACGGCTGCGAGAGGAACCGCTTGACGGATTTCAGCCATCCGGTCCAACCGATGTGGCTCCCTACGTCAAGCTGGAAGCATATAACGACTTTGAGGCATATATTGACAGTCGAAGCACAAAATTCCGAAGAGACTACAGGAAATATTCCAGGCGACTGATCGATGCAGGGGGAGCAGAGCTTCGAACGTATGGTCCCATGGATTTCGAGAAAGTCCGGGATTGGATCCCGGACCTGGTTCGCGAAAAATATGCCAGATACTCGATTTCGCAGACTCCAGATTTGATGTTCAGATACCTTGAGAACTTGGTCAGCGCGAGCCTGCCCATTGGCCTGGTCAGCTGCTCGACACTGAATGTTTCGGGCCGCCCGGTAAGCTGGCGGATCGATTTTCGCCTAAAAGGAACCTTCTACTCTTATATGAATAGCTTTCACAGGGAATGGGCCGATTTTGGCGTCGGCAATATCCACGCCCTGCGCCTCGTTGAATGGTGTTTCTCGGAGAATCTGGGTGTATTCGATTTGCTTTGGGGCGACGAGGACTACAAGCGCCGATGGACCGATGGCGAGATGACGAGGCTCGTGCCGTTCGAGGTTCTGAGCAACAGCCCGTTGAGCATCGCGCGAAGGATGGTCAACAAAGGACGTCGGAGCACGAAATTTCTTGGCGTGAGGGCCAAGTGATTGAAAGGCCCGTGTTGGCTGTAAGCTACCAGCACCCATCCGGATTGAACAGGCTCGTCTGGCATACGACTTCAGCCTCGAATCTGCCCTTCAGACCGAGCCAATCGATCCACTCCTCCCATTGCGCGGCTCTGGTGAACCCCCCGCCGCCGAAGTAGCCGCCGGTTATCCTCTCGACTCCTTCGATATAGTAGCTCTCGATCTGGAACTCATCGATGTCGTAGGTATACCGCCCCTGCACCAGCTCCCCATCACCTTCGCCTTGCAGGACAGGCGGTGCAGTCACGTCTTCCCGCGAGATGCTGCCCGCGAAATCCACTCTTCCCTCCGGGCGATCGAATCTCGGCCGCGAGAGCTCGAAGTTGTGGACATAGCCCGTGAAGCTGTCATTTTCATAGTCGAGCAAGAGCACGATCTCGGCGGCAAAATCGTCTTTCTCATCTATCTTGCCGCTCAAGGTTCCGGCGTAGGTCGCCTGACTTGGAATGCCGATATCGGCGCACCCGGACACGAGAAAGAGAAGCGGCGCGAACAGCGCGGGCAGGCGAAAAGACAATGGCATCGGCAGGGCACCTGTGGTGTCGATTGACGCGAGGGAGGGCGAACAGCATGCTCCTTCACAACTGGTCCGTGGTCAATGGCAGACTGTCTCGGCCCGCAGTCCCCTGCGGGCAGGTGAGCTCGCTTCCGGGGCGGGTCTGACGCACCCTTCCGGACTGATTTCATTGGAGCTTTTGCAGGGAGCGCAGGCCATGGCGACGGACAGGACCAACGCCGCGGAGTCCGCGGCCTATTACGACGACGCGGACGTCGCGGCCTTCTACCGGCTCTGCTGGGGCGGCGAGGACATCCATATCGGGCGCTACGACACGGGGGCCGAAACCGTGGCCGCGGCTTCCGCCGCGATGACCCGCCACCTCCTGGATCTCGCAGGCATCGCGGCGGGCCAGCGCGTGCTCGACATCGCCTGCGGCTACGGCGGCACGCTCCGCCGGCTCGCCCGGATGGGCTGCCGGCCGGCGGGGCTCGACATCTCCGCGGTCTGCGTGGCCGAAGCGCGGCGGCGCAACGCCGAGGCGGGGCTCTCCGACCGGATCACCGTATGGGAAGGGGATTTCCACGAGATCGGCGGCCCGGACGCCGCGTGGGACGCGGTGATCTGCCAGGAGTCCCTCATCCACTCCACGAACCGGGCCCGCGTCTTCGCGGAGGTGTTCCGGGTGCTGAGACCGGGCGGCGTCTTCGCGCTCTCCGACATCCTGACCGCAGAGGGGGCGGACACGGACATGGTGAACGCCGCCTACGCGCGGCTCGGCGCCGAGGCCGGCGCGACGCCCGCGGATTACCGCGCCATGGCGGAGGCGGCGGGGTTCGGGATCGCGGCATCGGAGGAACGCGCCCACGACATCCGCACCCATTACGAAAAGCTGGCCGAGGCGCTCTCGCGGCCCGTGCCGGGGCTCGATCCCGCCGCCCGCGACTCCATCGCGCAGAGCGTCGCGCGCTGGCGGGAAGCGCTGGCCGGCGGGCACATCACCTGGGCCTGCCTCGTCGCCCGCAAGCCCGGCTGAAGGCGGTGCTCAGATGTCGAGCGCGTTCTCCTTCTCCCAGCGGGAGAAATGCGAAACGAAGGAGTGCCACTCCCGGTTCTTGAGCTTCAGGTAGGCGGCCGTGAACGCCTCCCCCATGGCCCCGGAGAACGCCCCGTCCGCCTCGAAGGCGCGCAGCGCGTCGAGCAGGTTGAGCGGCAGCCGCAGCGCCTCGGTGACGGTGTGGCCCTCGGCATACATGTCGATGTCGAGGCGCGGCCCCGGATCGGCCTTGGCGTTCAGCCCCGAGAGCCCCGCCGCGATGATCGCCGCCTGCAGCAGGTAGGGGTTGGCCGCGCCGTCGGCGAGGCGCAGCTCGAAGCGCCCCGGCCCGGGCACGCGCACCATGTGGGTGCGGTTGTTGCCCGACCAGGTGACCGTGTTGGGCGCCCAGGTGGCGCCGGAATGGGTGACGGGCGCGTTGATCCGCTTGTAGCTGTTCACGACCGGGTTGGTGATCGCCGCCATCGCGGGCGCGTGGCGCATGATCCCGCCGAGGAAATGCGCGCCCTCCGCCGAAAGGCCGAGTTCCCCCGCGGGGCCCGCCCCAGCGCCGTCGAAGACGTTGCGCCCGGCATCGGCGCCCGGCGCGTCCCAGGCCGAGACATGGACGTGGCAGCCGTTCCCCGTCAGCCCCTCGATGGGCTTGGGCATGAAGGTGGCGCGCAGCCCGTGGGCCTCGGCCACCGACTTGACCATGAACTTGAAGAAGCTGTGCCGGTCGGCGGTGACGAGGGCGTCGTCGAAGGCCCAGTTCATCTCGAACTGGCCGTTCGCGTCCTCGTGGTCGGTCTGGTAGGGGCCCCAGCCGAGATCGAGCATGTGGTCGCAGATCTCGCGCACCACCTCGTAGCGGCGCATCACGGCCTGCTGGTCGTAGCAGGGCTTCTCGGCGGTGTCGTAGGGATCGCTGATGGCGTCGCCCGCGGGCGTGAGCAGGAAATACTCGGCCTCGATCCCGGACTTGACGTGCAGCCCCGCCTCGGCCGCCGCCGCGATCTGGCGGCGGAGCACGTTGCGAGGGGCTTGCGCGACCTCCTCGCCCTCCATCATGCAGTTGGCGGCGACCCAGGCGACCTCGGGCTTCCAGGGAAGCTGGACGACGCTCGCGGGGTCGGGCACGGCCAGCATGTCGGGAAAGGCCGGGGTCATGTCGAGCCAGGTGGCGAAGCCCGCGAAACCCGCGCCCTCGGCCTGCATGTCGCCGATCGCCTGCGCCGGGACCAGCTTCGCGCGCTGGCCGCCGAAGAGATCGGTGAAGGAGATCATGAAATACCTGACCCCCTTTTCGCGGGCGAACTCCGCCAGATCCTGTGTCATGATCGTCTCCCTGTTTGCTTGTCGTCGCCGGGGCCGGGGCTAGAGGCCGCCTCCGGGCTTGCCCGGCCACCAGTCCGTCCCCGCCAGCGGCACGCGCGCCATCGCCGCGGCCTCCATCGTCAGCGCGCAGAGATCCTCGGGCTCGAGATTGTGGAGGTGGTTGTGCCCGCAGGCGCGCGCGATGGTCTGCGCCTCGAGGGTCATCACCTTGAGGTAGTTCCGCAGGCGCCGCCCCGCCTCCAGCGGGTCGAGCCGCGCCGCGAGCTCGGGATCCTGCGTGGTGATGCCCGCAGGGTCGCGCCCCTCGTGCCAGTCGTCGTAGGCGCCCGCGGTGGAGCCGAGCGC